>DATEKX010000754.1:0-3152 GCA_035277165.1 Blastocatellia bacterium
ACAGGTCGCTCCTACGGAGCTTCATTCTAAAACAGCTTCTTGAGGGCTGTTACTCGCGTGTTGTCGGTGCAAGCCATAAGGCCAGATTGCGCACATAAGTTTTTATATCTTCCAATCTGTGCGGCTCGCGTTTGAACCCATCGCTCGGACTCTCTTCGATAAAGTCCGGCCCGCCCATATCCGGGTCCCAGTTATAATCCACGAAATGATGAAAGCTCGATTCGGCTATCCCGCGCCCCTGAATATTACCTTCCGCGTCTTTCGATCTTTCAAACGCAACCACAAGATTGAAAGGACGACCTGTAGTTTTGCTCTTGCCAGTAGCAATAACGCGCGCATCATCTGCTTCTGCGGGGACGCCGACCGCGCCTTCGTGCGGATGAGCGGGAAAGAACTCGATTATGCCTGACGGCGAGTTGGAGTTGAACAGCAATTCATGCACAGGCTCGACGGGATTGATTATTTGATAGTCGCCATTGCTGCCTGAATGATAATTCGGCCACGAAATTGATTTCGTGGCCGAATCGTCCCGGCACTGCCGCGATTCATCCGGTTCCTGGTTGCGTGTGTGAAAAAAATGAGCCGCACCTATGCCGCCAAGCGTGCAGAGCGATGATCCCAAATCTTGATGATCGCGCGTTGTCAGAATGCCTCCGCCACGCTTGCGAAAACTTGTGATGCCCACGCAATCGTTCTTCGATAAGCCGTCGCCTGCGTCAATCGCAAACAACCATATCTCGTCGAAGTCCGAACGGTCGAGCGCGCTTAAAACCGCATCATCTCCGTTCGCGTCGGCCTCTCGATTGCGGGCAGTCACTTCGCAAAGCGCTTGCCCCGATTCATCTTTAAGCGAAGTCAGGTGTTCTTTGAGTAGAGAAAATCGCTCGATGCCCCAGCTATTCACCTCAAACGGAATTGTCGTTTGCAATAAAATGCGAATAGGATTGCGGTTAGTTTCGCGCTCACTCATTTTTCATTTCTCCTGACTCCCTCAGAGGGATTCAAAAAATATCTCGTCAACATAACACCATCCCCATTCTTCACCGGGCTCAAGCGATTTTATTATTGGATGAGCAGTCTTGCGATAATGCTTCGTCGCGTGTTTGTTTTTCGACGAATCACAGCAACCTACATGCCCGCAACTCTCGCACAGTCGCAGGTGTACCCACGTGTCGCCTATCGCCAAACAGTCTTCACAGCCTTTTGCGCTGGGCGTGACTTCTCGTATCTGATCAAGGTGCGTGCATTCAGTCGCCATTGATTTCTCCTCAAGCAATCGAGAGCAAGCCCGCCGGGCTTGCTCTCGACTGCGGCTTGCTCGTTATTGGTTCATAGGCACATCTATCAGGATGAAGCTCGTGTCGTCGTAAGCCTCCAACCGCAACACGCCTTCCTGCGTGATCCGTGCCTGGTCTTTCGTCAATAGCCTTTCATCGTTTATTCCGAGATCGCCTTTCGTAACGTAGACGAATGCGCCGCGCGAATTCTTTATCTCGAAATCTATATGGTGGCCTGCGTCGAAATCGGCCATGTAGATCGTCGAGTCCGTGTGAATTGTAACAGCGTCATTCAACCCTTGCCCCGAAGCTACTGGCAGCAATTGATTCTTTTGAGCATCGAGCGAAAAACTCTTCTGATCATAACTGGGCTGCAATCTCCGCTCGCTGGGGAGAATCCAGATTTGATAGAGATGGAGCGGCTCGCTGCTCAAATTGAACTCGGAATGCGTGATGCCTGTGCCAGCCGACATTCGCTGCACTTCGCCCGCTTTGATCGTTGTGCGATTGCCCATGCTGTCTTCGTGCGTGATCTCGCCGTTTAACATGATGGTGATGATTTCCATCTCGCGATGCGGGTGAGTCGGAAATCCTGAGTTCCCCTTCACCACGTCGTCGTTGAAGACGCGCAGCGAGCCGAACTGCATGTTTGCCGGGTCGTAATAGTTATCGAACGAAAACAGCCAGTAGGTCTTTAGCCATCCGAAATCCGAAAAATATCTCTCATCTGCTCTGATCGTTTTAATCATTGTTCCCTCTCTAAACCTGAAATGAAGAATAAAAAGCAACCCGGCTCAACCTCAACCGAGTTGCTCCTTGTTGCTCCATAATAATTCTAGCAAAGTTGTAAAGAGAGCACTTTATAGTCAGTCTGTAACCATAAAGGTACTGTAAAGAATCCTATTCACTGCAGAGACGCCGCAGGACGCAGAGATAAAGCAGAGAAAAACTATTTAACCTCTGCGTCCCCTTTGCGTCCTGCGGCGTCTTTGCAGTGAATTTCTTCAGAGACTTCATTTCGCGGCAATCACTGTGTAACTGCGCCCGCTGTAAAGCCGCACGCCGTCCGCCGCTTTTGTCATCACAAGCGGGCGCGGGCGTTTGAGCGCGCTGTCTTTGGTTACGCCAACCGAAATCAGAGAGTTGTTGCCGATATCAAAGATGTTCAGCTTGTCTTCGGAAAATCCGAAGCCGTAAGCCCCCGGCCCAAGCTCCGAGCCGCCAACCGTGATGCGCGAATCGGTAATGAAAAAGCCCTGATACTTTGCCTGAATCTCTGTTGAATACCCGGAAGTGTCCACCATCGCGACAATGACGAATCGCTTGGTTCCAAAGCGAACAGATGCCGCATTGCGCATCTGTGTAGGCGCGCTCTGGCCTTCGTAATAAAAACTGTCCGGCACCACGCGCTTGAGTTCTGCGCCGCTCAAAATGGTGGCTGGCTCTTGCGCGATTGCAGAAGCGAACAACAAAAGCATCGTTACAATCGGCATCAATAGGCGTTTCGGCATAATCATGTTTCCTCCATGAAGGTTTAAACTAAAGATAGAGTTTATCTCTCAATCGCGCCCAACACCAAGCGCATCGGCAACGCGATTGATGTAATTGAACCAGGCCGCAATCAGTGTGATTTGCAAAATCGTTTTATCGTCAAAGCCTGCGCCGCGCAAAAGCTCGTGATCTTGCTTTGTGATTTGTGTCGCATCTTTCGTCAGCTTCACCACGTAATCAAGCATCACGCGGTCTTGCTCAGAGATGTTGGCTTTGGTGTAATCCTCGCGCAGCGATCCGACCAGTTTGTCATCCAAAGTAACTCGACGCAGAAACTCTGCGTGCGATTCGATTCAGTAAAAGCAGCGGTTCGTGACAGAAACC
>DATEKX010000755.1:0-7302 GCA_035277165.1 Blastocatellia bacterium
CGGCTTTTGCGATGTAAGCTTTTGTGGCTTGATTTGTGCCGTGACGAAGCGAGACATGAGAAATCTCATGCGACATCACGCCCGCAAGCTCGCCTTCGTTCTTCGCAGCGGCAATCGCGCCAGCGTTGACGAAGATGAATCCGCCGGGTAGCGCGAAGGCGTTGATGTCTTTTGAAGCGACGACGCTAAATTGGTAAGGGAAGGCAAAACCGCCCGCCCGCGCCGCCAGCTTCTTGCCGAGTTGCTGAACGTAGCCGACTATGTTCGAGTCGTTTAAAAGCGGCATCTGGCGCGAGACTTCCTGCGCGGACTGGCGGCCCAGTTCGATGTCTTGTTCAGGCTTGAACAGGTTAAAGCCGGGTTTGAAGTGCGGGGCTGTTTTGCCTGTTCCCGTGCCGCCGCCGCCGCCCTGCCTTCCGCCACAGGCCAGTTGAGTTATCAAGTAAGAGAGAACCACCAACGCCGCAAAAATTTTTTGTCTATTCATATCGATTGCTGACTCCCTACCTCTGTTGTTGATTGCCCACTCGTAACTGATTATACAGACGAAACGGGGAATTTGCGCGGCTCTTAACTTTGACGCATCCTGATTAGTCCATAATGCGTACTAATATTTTACTGAAACTGAAAAATACCTGAAGTCCAGCTCATTATTTTTGTTGTTTTTCTGTAATGGCGTTCAGAAAAACCTTGACACGAAAAGCGGGCCGTCATAGCATAAGTACCGCTCGGAATTTCGGCTCTACAGTGGATTGCAGCACCCTCCGAAGGAGATCGTTGGAATGACATCTAAGAAATTGACCCTCCCTCTGTTACTGGCCGCCATCGGTTTAATCGGTTTGACGTTTGCCGCATCTGGCAGCGCTAATTCTCCTGCGAAGAAAGAAGTCACGTTCAATAAAGACGTAGCTCCTATATTCTTCAAAAACTGCGTTGAGTGCCATCGCGCGAACGAGGCAGCGCCGATGTCTTTGTTGAGTTACAAAGAAGCGCGTCCGTGGGCAAAGTCTATCAAAGAGAAAGTCATCAATCGCGAAATGCCGCCGTGGCACGCAGACCCGCATTTCGGCGAATTCTCTAACGACCGCAGGCTCACTCAAGATCAGATCAAAACGATTGCCGAATGGGTAGACAGCGGAGCTAAAGAAGGCAATGCGAAAGACCTGCCGCCCGCTCCGCAGTTCGCCGACGGATGGACGATTGGCAAACCTGATGTCGTGCTTCAGATGCCCGAAGAATTTACGCTCGACGCATCGGGGCCGGATGAGTATCAGTACTTCGAGATTCCGACGAACTTCAAAGAAGACCGCTACGTGCAGATGGCCGAAGCGCGACCGGGCAATCGCAAAATAGTTCATCACATCATCGCATTCATTCAGCCGCCGCCGCCAAAGGATGCCAAGCCGCAGAAGTTCACTAAAGAAGATATAGAGAAATTCCAAGCCGAGCGCGAGAAGAAATCTATATTCCGCAGAGACGGGTTTCTGATGCGAATGAAGGAAGGCATCCCGGCCTATGATGACGGGTGCGCGCTTCCGAACGGCGGCAACGGTGACACGCTCGATTTCAAAGAGGAGCAACAAAACGGCGATCTGCTGGTAGGTTTTGCTCCGGGCATGAATCCGGGCGTGATGGAGCCGGGCACGGTTAAGAAGCTTCCTGCCGGGGCGAAGCTGGTTTTGCAAATGCATTACTCGAAAGTCACTGGCAAGGCCGAAAAAGATCGTTCGATGATCGGCCTGATCTTCGCCAAACAGCAGCCCGACAAACACCTGTTCACGCGCGGAATTGCGAACACGTATTTTTCGGTTCCTCCGGGCGCTGAGAATCACAAAGTAACCTCTTGCTGGACTACGAAAGAAGACATTCATCTGCAAACTCTGATGCCGCATATGCACCTGCGCGGCAAGGCGATGGAGTACAAAGCTTTCTATCCCGATGGTCGTTCCGAAGTTCTGTTGAACGTTCCCAACTACAGCTTTTCGTGGCAGACGGTTTATTACGTCAAGAAACCCATTGCGCTGCCTAAGGGGACGAAGATCGTCGTGACGGCTTACTTCGATAATTCACCGAAGAACAAGTACAACCCTGATCCTGCGAAGGTTGTCCGCTTCGGCGAGCCGACCTATGACGACATGATGATCGGCTGGATTAATTACACGGTAGACAGCCAGCACCTCAAAGATGAAGTTGCGGCCAATAACAGTCGCTCGGCTAAGAAATAGGAATTTTAATCGGCACTAACATTTCGGGAGGATTCAATGAAGAAGGTATTTTTGTTATCGTTTGCAGCCGCTTTCGTAGCAGCGCTCTGCTTCGTCTTTTTGCCGACAGGCAGCGCCAACAGCGGCGGCAAAAAAGAGGTCACATTCAACAAGGACGTTGCGCCTATATTTTTCAAGAACTGCGCCGAATGTCATCGGCCTAATGACATCGCGCCGATGGCTCTGCTCAATTACAAACAGGCGCGGCCCTGGGCAAAGTCTATCAAAGAAAAAGTCGTCAATCGCGAGATGCCGCCCTGGAGCCCTGATCCGGCGCACGGCGATTTCAGAAATGACAAGCGATTGAGCCAGAAAGATGTTGACACGATAGTCGCGTGGGTAGACGGCGGAGCCAAAGAAGGCAATCCGAAAGACCTGCCGCCAATGCCCGAAATGGCGAAAGGCGGATTCAGCATTGGCAAGCCTGATGTCGTGCTCGAAATGGCCGAAGAGTACACGGTTGATCCGAGCGCGCCGGACAACTATATCAACTTCTTCATCCCGACGAATTTCACCGAAGACAAATGGATTCAGGCGGCAGAGATCCTGCCGGGCAATCGCAAAGTTGTGCATCACGTCATCGCGTTTATTCAAACTCCGCAGATGATGGCGAAGCGCGCAGAAGCGGCTAAAGCGGGCGGCCAGAAACTCGGCGCTCGAAACGCGAACGGCTCGATGTTCTACCTCGACGGCACGTTGCGTCGCGTGCGACAAGACGCGCCTGTTATGAATGACACCTGCGAACAGGCCTCGGCTCAAAGACCTGTAAGAGGCAGCGGCGGAAACGGTGAAGAGAACGAAGGCGCGCTGCTTGCCGGTTATGCGCCGGGCAAAGAAGTGGACTCGTGGCCGGTTGGGATGGCAAAGAAAGTTCCGGCTGGTTCGACTTTGATGTTCCAGATGCACTATTCGGCATTCCGTGGCGCGCTCGACAAGCCCGAAAAAGATCGCACGAAAGTAGGGATAATTTTTGCCAAAGAGCCGCCCGACAAAATCATCTTTACGAGCGGCGTTGTTAACGCGACGTTCAAGATTCCTGCCGGGGCCGGTAATCACGAAGTCATAGCTTGTCAGAACGTCCCGCGCGATTTTCAAATCCTGAACTACATGCCGCATATGCACCTGCGCGGCAAAGACATGAAGTACGAGATAATTTACCCGGACGGCAAGCGCGAAACGCTGCTCTGGGTTCCGAAGTTCAACTTCAACTGGCAAGACACATACTATTTGAAGCAGCCGCTCAACGTCCCGAAAGGCTCGAAGTTCATCGTGACGGCTCACTTCGATAATTCGACCAGGAACAAGTACAACCCGGACGCGGCCAAAGATATTCGATGGGGCGACCCGACTTATGATGAAATGATGATTGGGTGGATGGACATCCTCATTGACAATCCGGCCAAAGCGGTTAAGCCCGATGCCGCTGCGCGAAGCGGCAACAAGTAACACGCTGGCTCCGAAGATTCACCGCAGAGGCGCCGCAGGACGCAGAGATAACGCAGAGAGTAGTTTTCCTCTGCGCCCCGTCTGCGTCCTGCGGCGCCTCTGCGGTGAACTGATTCTGAATTATAAGCATCAGCTTTCGACTGAACACAAAACATCCGGGAGGCTTGCATGAGAAATCGGCTTTCAATCTTCGTTCTGACTCTTTTCGTTGCGGCGTTATGTTTCGTCGCGCTTCCTGTGACGCAAGCGAGCGACGCCAAAAAGAATGCTACAGTCGTGACGTTCAACAAAGACGTTGCTCCGATACTTTTCAAGAACTGCGTCGAGTGTCATCGCGCAGGCGAAATCGCGCCGATGTCTTTTATGAATTACAAAGAGGCGCGCCCGTGGGCAAAGTCTATCAAAGAGAAAGTCATCAATCGCGAAATGCCGCCGTGGCACGCAGACCCGCATTTCGGCGAATTCTCTAACGACCGCAGGCTCGCTCAGAAAGATATTGATACGATAGTCGCATGGGTAGACGGCGGAGCGCAGGAAGGCAATGCGAAAGAGTTGCCGCCCGCTCCGCAGTTCGCCGACGGGTGGAACATAGGCAAGCCCGACAAGATATTTTATTTGCCGGAAGAATACAGTGTTCCTGCGACAGGCGTAGTTAAGTACAAATACTTCAGCGTGCCGACGAACTTCAAAGAAGATATGTGGGTGCAGGCGGCAGAGATTCGTCCCGGCAGCCGAACGGTTGTGCATCACATCATCGTCTTTGTGCAGAGTGGAAGCGAACAGCAGCGCCTTCTAGTCGGCTATGCGCCGGGCGAGCAGCCAGCCGTTATGTCAAAGGGACTGGCTCGCAAAATACCTGCCGGTTCGAGTCTGGTTTTCCAGGTGCATTACACGCCGAACGGCACCGAAGCGAAAGATCGCTCCTATGTCGGATTGATCTTTTCAAAAGAGCCGCCCGAAAAAGAGCTGTTGACTCGCCCCGTGATGAACATGAGATTTGCCATCCCGCCGGGCGACCCGAATTATCGCGTGGACTCATCCTACACTTTCACAGCGGACTCGCACATTCATTCGCTGATGCCGCACATGCACCTGCGCGGCAAAGACTTTGAATACCGCGTGACTTATCCCGACGGCACGTCGAAGGTGATATTGTCTGTGCCGAAGTATAACTTTGCGTGGCAGAGTTATTACATGTTGAAAGAACCTGTCGCCGCGCCCAAAGGCACGCGCCTCGATTGCGTAGCGCACTTCGATAATTCGGAGAAGAACAAGTACAACCCTGACCCGAAGGTGGAAGTTAAATGGGGCGATCAGACATGGGAAGAGATGATGATCGGCTGGATGAGCTTCACTTACGACAATCAGCAATCAAACGCGAAGGGCGCAAACGATTAGTTACGTTGAACAGATGTTTTGGTTAGAATTGAAGGGCCGATCCAACAATCGCGTTTGAAGTTGGAAGGCCCTTAATTTCTTATGAAGGCAAAAGTAACTGAACACGAAAACGCTTCCCGTGAGATTGCTCATCGCGCTTCTGCAATATTGCGCGTGAGTTGTCTTTTGCTTTTTATCTTTTGCCTCTTGCCTCTTGCCTTTGCGCACGAGCCTATCACCACGAAAGTAAGGTTTAACAAAGAAGTCGTGCGCGTCTTCGAGCGAAATTGCCTTGGATGTCATCGTCCGGGCGGAGTTGCGATGTCGCTTGCGACTTACGAAGAAGCGCGGCCCTGGGCGAAAGCAATCAAAGAAGAGATACTCGAAAAACGAATGCCGCCCTGGCACGCCGTAAAAGGCTACGGCGAGTTTCGCAACGCGCCGCTGATTACGCAACGCGAGATCGATATGATAGTGAACTGGGTAGAAGGCGGCGCACCCAAAGGCGATGACAAAGACTTGCCGACCGAGCCTCTTTACTCGGACGACTGGCAGCTAGGCAAGCCTGATTTGATATTGAAGCCTGAATCTGTATCCAAAATCACAGCAGATACGGACGAGCATCGCACCACCCGGCTTGTTACCAATCTGAAAGAAGATCGCTGGATTACGGCGATTGATCTAAGACCCGGAAGCCGCGCCGTTGTTCGTTCGGCAACGTTTTATTTGTCGAAGGATGAGCCGATGATGTCGGATGGAAAGATTCAAACTTTGGACTCAGCTTTAGTCTTAGGAACTTGGATGCCGGGACAGAGAACGGTCACGCTACCTGAAGGAGTCGGGCGACTGTTGCCCGCCGGGTCGCGCATCGTAGTAAAGATTTACTATCGTGGCGCGGGCGAAGCGGCTGAAGACAGAAGCGAAGTCGGCATCTATTTCACGAAGACGCCGCCGCGCAAGATGGTTCAGGAAATCGCTGTCACCAGTCCCGATGCAATCATACCTGCGAGCGCCCAGTTTCATCAGGTCAAAGCGGTTTTCACCGCACCCGATGATGTTGAAGCAGTGATGATTCGCCCGTGCGTCAATCCGCTGATAGTCTCGTTTCAAGCGACAGCGTATCGTCCCGATGGGTCAGAAGAAGTTATGATATGGACGCGCGGATACGGGTTCGGATGGCAACCTGCTTATTATTTCAAACGCGCGGTCGCGCTGCCCAAAGGAACGCGCGTCGAGGTCATTGCGTATTTCGATAATTCAGACGGCAATCGAAATAACCCCAACGATCCTCCCAAACAGTTGCGGTGGGCAGATATTACATCAGCCCCGTTATGCTCGCTCTCCTTAGCAAAACCTCGCAGCGTTAATGATTCAGATCAACGATAAAAACCGATTTACGCGCTCGCGTCACCAAGCATAGCTATCAAGTCGCTGATTGCGCGAATGGTCAAACAGTCTGGACTCTTGTTTAGTTGGTAAGGGTCATAGAGCACAGGCAGCAGGCCCGCCGCGCGTGCGCCGACCACATCAACATCGTAGAGGTCGCCTACGTATATGGCTTCGTCGGGAGCGACAGCCGCGCGCGAGATTGCCAGTTGAAAGATTGCCGGGTTGGGTTTTTCTATGCCGACAAGAAATGAGTCGATGAAGAAATCGAAATAACTTGTCAGCCCCGCTTGCTCGAAGGCGCGCTCGATGCGCCCGTCGCTGTTTGAAACTACTGCGAGAATCAGTCCGCGTTCTTTCAGTTGATCGAGCGCCGAAGCCGTTGACTCATCGGCTTTGCGCCAGAGCATCTCGGCCAGCGCCGTCTTCAAGACGCACTCGATTGCAATATCAAGCCTGCTTTCCGAAACGCCGATCTTTGGCAGCAGGGTTGAGTAGAACTCCCGCTTCAGATTTTCAGTAGAGCCTGCGCCCGCCGCGACCAGTTCGGCGACTCTTTTCATAGCTAGAAACTGCGCGTGTCGAAAACTATCTGCCGATGGCGGCGCTTCCAACTCGTCGTTTATCAATCCGCAGATATGAGACGAATCGAGATGAATTAACGTTCCACCTGCGTCAAAGAAGATGGCTTTGATTCCGCGAAGGTTGTATTTCAAGTTCTTTCTCTGTTTTGTAATTAGTTTTAACGTGACGGGCTGATTTTCACCAGACTTGCCGATTGAGTTGTCAGAGGCAAAGGCTTGCCTTCTTTTTCGAGTCGCCAGAAACA
>DATEKX010000756.1:0-9419 GCA_035277165.1 Blastocatellia bacterium
TCCGGGCAGGGACAAGCCCTGCCCCTACACTTATTCGGAGTTAGCGACCGTTGCGATTTCTGTTTGCGCCTGCAGTGTTGGAATTGCCTGCGGCAGGAGCGTTAGAGTTGCCGTGATGGTCAGCCGCGCCAGCCTGCCCATCGGCAAGCACTTTGAATTTGCGCTCGGTGCGGTTGTAATCCATGTCGCCCACCTTAAACGGCACGGGCTTGTTGTCCTTGTCTAAAAGCTCAAGCAGGACTGTGTGCTCGCCCGGCTGCAGGTCTTCCCATTTCCACCACACAGGCTCCCACGTAGTCACCACTTTCGGATTTTTGCCATCCACCGTGTAACGGACTTTGTGGTCGTTGTCGCCGAGCGTTGCGTTTCTGAGATAGAAATCGAGCATAACTCCGCGCGGGTCGTCACCCACTTTGTAGTCACCTTTCGGGCGAGAGTAGGTCAGCAAAGGAGCACTCTTATTGATGTCGGTCACCGTTGGTTTGCCTATGCTGAATACAACCATGTCGAAATCCGCCGCGTCCGTTTGCTTGATTGACTCGTGCCACTCGCGGCTCGGAAAAGCGCGAAGCGTGTGCGTGCCCGGCGCGAGATTGTTGAGTTTGCCGTTTTCCGGGCTGAATGGTTTAGTTGGATCGTAATCAGCTTCGTAAGGCTCGTTGTCCAAAATGACGTGAATGTGCTGGCCTTTATTGCGGTCGGCATCTTTGTAGATCGGATAGCCTGTTATCGTAAACGTCGGCGCAACTGAATTGCCGTCCATGTTCTGGCCATCAGTCGGAGCCGAAAATCGCAAGCTGACGTTGCCTGTCGGCCCTGCCTGATAGAATCCCGGCACAGAGGCGGCGACGGCATCAGCAGGTCTGCCTGTAGAGGCTGTCGCTCCGCCATTCCTGTTTGCGGTGTTGGCATTGCCGTTAGTGTTGTTAGTTACTGGCGTGCAGCTTACAGCCAGCAGCGCGACCGATAGAGAAGCCACGGCCACGATCTTCGCAAATGATAATCTAGATTTCATTTGAAATCCTCCTTTGAGGTAGTCCTTAGAATCAAAGCGCAGTTCGGTTGTTTGTTGTCCACAAGACGCGCTTGATCGCTCATAATCCGACAATCAAAAATCCCTTGGTGATTCCTGGCGCATCATTGGAATGCCAAGGTGCGGGCCGGGATTGTTCAGCGTGGCTCGCAAAACGAGCGCAAGCGCTTTGCGAGTATCTTCCGGCGTGATGATCGCATCAACGAATCCTTGCGCCGCCGCAAACTTCGCGTCCAGTTCGCTTTCGTATTTCGCTCGCACTCGCTCCATTTCTGCGCGCATCTTTTCATCAGGCTCACGACCTTCGCGCTGCAGCTTCTCAAGCTCTGCGCTGAACAATGCCATCACTGCCGACTCGCCTTCCATCACACCCATCCTGCCTGTCGGCCAGGTGAAGATGAAGTCGGGATCGAATCCCTGCCCGGCCATCGCATAATATCCAGCGCCCGATGCGTGATTGATGGTCAATACAATCTTAGGCACTGTTGCTGTTGCCATCGCCTCGACGAAGCGAGCGCCCGCGCGAATTATTCCTGAGTGCTCCGCGTCAGTTCCAACCATGAAGCCCGCCACATCTTGCAAAAATAGCAGCGGAGTATTGTGACGATTGCAGGTCTCGATGAAGTACGCAACCTTTTCAGCCGAGTCCGCATAGATTATCCCGCCAAACTTGGGAGGCTTTCCGGCTGCGCCTCGAATCAAGCCGCGATTGTTGACTATGACGCCGACCGGGATTCCTTCGATACGCGCAAAGGCGGTTATCATCTCCTTTGCATAATCGGCCTGAAACTCGTCCAGTTCGCCGCCATCGAGCAGGCAGGCCAGCACTTCGCGCATGTCGTATGGATGGCGATGGTCAGCCGGTATGATGTCGTAGATGTCCGTCAACGGTCGAGCCGATTCGCGAGCCGGTTGAATCTGCACGCCGATTGGCGGAGGCGGAGCAAGCTCTGTGACAAATTCGCGCAACTTGATGATGCACTCTTCGTCGTTCTTTGCTCGATAATGAGCTACGCCTGAAATCTCGTTGTGTGTTCGCGCGCCGCCGAGCGTTTCGCTGTCAACGACCTGGCCTACCGCGCCCTTTACGAGGTTCGGGCCGCCGAGTCCCATAAACGATGTGCCCTCGACCATAATGATCAAATCCGACAGAGCCGGAAGATACGCGCCGCCCGCTACGCATTGCCCCATGACTGCCGCGAGTTGAGGAATCCTCAAATAGCGCCGCATCACCGAGTTGTAAAAAAAGATTCTGCCCCCGCCGTACTGCCCCGGAAAAACGCCGCTTTGATACGGGAGATTCACTCCGGCTGAATCAACAAGATAGATGATAGGCACGCGACAACGCATCGCGATTTCTTGAAGTCGCAAAACTTTTCGCACAGTCTCAGGCCACCACGAGCCTGCTTTGACCGTTGCGTCATTGGCTACGACGACCGCTTCGCGTCCTGCGATTCGGCCAACCCCCGTCACAACGCCAGCGGCGGGCGCTTGCCCGTTGTACTGATCGTATGCAATCAGAAGCCCTGTTTCCTGAAAGTATGAATCTTGGTCAAAGAGCAGTTGTATTCGCTCGCGCGCTGTGAGCTTGCCTTTCTTGTGCTCTCTGGCAATGCGTTCTGCGCCGCCGCCTTGTCGAAGCTGCTCTTCGAGTGCTTTTAGTTCGTTGACCAGTTTTTGAAAGTGCTCGCGGTTGATGGTAGCAGTTGGAGATTCCATAAGTTGATGAAATGATGAAGCTAAGAATAGCAAGCATAGCAACCGTGAATGGCTGATGACAAGTGACGGGCGATAAAAACACGGTCGCGCATTACCAGACAACATTATTGTTGCGCAGCGCAAGAGCAATCTGGAATAATCAATATGAGCGAAAGGCGCGCCGCCCGCGCATCTGCAGCCTCTCGCTTGACAAGGAGTCATCCCAATGCGATCACCCGTATCCCGAAAGCCACATTCACTTGTTTCAATAGCGTTGTCGGTCGTGTTCCTCTCATCAATGGCACTTGCGCAATCAGGGCATGGCAACACGGCGGGCCGCCGGACTCTTACTCTCAACGTCGTAGCGCACGCGCCAGAGGGCCGACAGGTCACGCGCGACGATTTAGATCTTTACGATTCGGGAACGCCCCAGGAGATCGAAAGTTTTTCACGGCTGGACAAAGGCTCGCGCATAGTCTTGATGATTGATAGCAGTGGTTCGCTTCGAGCCGAACTCCCCGCGTTGCAGAAAGCAGTTCAAGCCGTAATCAACGAATTATATTCGGATGACGAGATGATGGTAGTCGGCTACAACGAGAACGCAGAAATAATTGAAGACATGACGCCAGACCTCACGAAACTACAAGCTACTGGCGGAAAGATAATTCGCAAAGGCTTCCCGAATCTGTTTGACGCGCTCGTTGCTGTCTCCGACTCATTATCCGATCAAGCGAAGACCGGGCAGGAAAAGCTTGCCATCATACTTATCAGCGACGGCTACGACAGCGAGAGCAAAACGAAATTCGCAGATGCTGTGCGAGCGCTTCAACAGGAAAATATAATCCTGTTTGCTCTGCAGGTCTCTGATCGCACAAGAGGCGCGTTATTGCGCGACAAACCCAAGCCGCCACACGCGCTCGAACAACTGACGATGGAAACAGGCGGCGCGATCTATCCACTCGACACGGTCGAGACTTCTGCAAAGACAATTGCTGACGACATGCGAAAGAACTGGTACAGACTTGTCTATTCGCCATCGGGAATCAGCACTATAAACGCTCGCAAACTGCTTATTATGTCGCACGACCAAAAGATCGAGTTCAGGACTAAAGGCTCGCATCCAGCGAAATATCGTCCTACAAACTAAAAACCGGATAAATGAAAAAGGCACCGGAATCATCCAGTGCCTCTTGGCCCCTCAGGTTGTATCTTACGAGCATCGTTGGTGGGTGATGCCCTAAAATTTGTCTTAATCTGTGCAACCTTTATGCCACCAGAACTTTTATCTGATATTTTTTTCTTAACTGTTGCATTACTTCATAAAAATCCCGCCCGTTACCCCTGAACCGTCTTATCCGCCAATCGTTATGATTGGGACAATAATGCCGCAGGTTGCGGAAAGCTGGCACAAAATCACTACCTGACAGGAACAAACTCCGGCTCTTTTTCGATGACCGGACGGGCAACTGCGTTCCTGTGAGAGAAGGCCAGCAGGATTCCAAGCATTGCGAATGAAGTGATGAGCGACCAGCCGCCGTGACTGACAAAAGGCAGCGTTATGCCCGTCATTGGCAATAGTCTGAGCACACCTCCGATATTGACCATGGCTTGAAAGCCCACGAACGCTGTGAACCCGGCGGCGAGCAGCTTGGTAAACATATCGTTCGCGCCTATGCTGATGGCTGTGCCTGCGACAACGAGCACGCCGAGCGCAATCAGCAGAGCCAGCCCGCCCGCTAAGCCTGTCTCTTCCGCAATCGCCGCGTAGATGAAATCAGAATCCGAAATGGGAACAGTTTCAGGAAATCCCAGTCCAAGACCTTCGCCGACTACCTTTCCTTCGTTGACGCCGAACAGACCTTGCGATTGTTGCAATACCTTATCGGCCCACGCTTCTGTGTTGCGCTGCCTGACCTCTTGAGCATCGTTCGGGTCAGGGTGGAGATTCTTTGCGTTTAAATACCTGTTGTAATCTCTGTTCCACCACCATGTATCGGACGGAGGAGGCTCCCAGGTATGTGCCCATTGATAGAACCTGAAATATATGCGGCCCGGAACGCCGAAACCTGTCGTCACTTTCGATGCGCCGTAAAATCCTACGAACAGCGTTGCGACTATTACGAGGGCATAGACGAGTTGAGCGCGCTTGCGAACCGCGACGATGTACAGCATCACGTAGACGCCGAAGAAGACTAACATCTGCCCGAAATCCGACAGCGCGAAGAAGGGAACCACAGGCATCGCGGCGATGAGAATGAAAGGGAGCAGGTAACGGGCAGGCGGCAGCCCCCAGTGCGTACGCCTTAGATGAGGATAGGTGTCAGCCAGCATTCCCGCGAAGCTCAACAGGAAGAAAATTTTCACGCCTTCCCATGGCGTTGTCTGTCCGAGAAATTTTCCGTCTTCGCTCAAGAATGCGATAACCGCAAACGGAATCAACGTGCCCAGTCCAATGATTAATGCGTGGCTCTGAAACCAGAGCAGTATCTTATCGTTTCTGAACAGGCGATAACTGATCGCAAAGCCGAGCAAGGCAATGATCGGAATCCAAGTGTTGAACGACGTAAGAATGTCTGTGAAAGATCGTTCGTAGACGCGTATCGGGTTTGCGGCAGGTTTCTCAGGGATTGCATCCGGCGAGCCGAACAGAAAAGTTTTTTTCTCGTCATCATAGCCCGTCTCGACATTCAGGAGTCTTACTGTTTGCGCTTTGTATTCGCGAGCCTTTGCGCGATCTGCGCCGCGCGCTCCGTATTCAGGGTCAGAGAAAAGCCTGTATTGCATGAGTAACCCGAATGCGAACAGGAATATCGAAGCCGTAAGCAATATCATCTCGCCGCGATGTCTTTGTTTGCGCAGGAGCCAGAAAAAAAGAGCCAGCACAGGCACAAATAAAGCGAGGTCGCGCGCTGCAACTATCTTGCTGGGCGCGTAGCCGCGAATCTGCCCTGACCAGATGACAGCCACGTAGCCAACAACTGCTAATCCGAAGATGAAGATCAACAACAAGAAATGCAGCGACGGACTTGTTCGATGAAAGCGAGGTGTCGTGTTTTCCATTCCCCGTGCCCCTTACCTGTTAGCATTTGATCGCGGTCTAACACTGGTTGAAGTCGTTCTCGCGGGCGCACCGGCTGCGGCTTTGATATAGCCGAGCTGTGCGGCTTTGTCTATGAGTTTGACTGCAATCGGCGCTGCGGCCCTTGCGCCCTGTCCGCCGTTTTCGACCACTACGGCATAGACTATCTGCGGATTGTCTGCGGGAGCGAAACCGACAAACCACGAATCGGTCGAGCCTTCGGTTTTATAATGTTTGTCGCCGTCGTCATCGACGTAATCAACTACGGGGTGGCCCTGCCTGTCATAGACCAGAACATCGCGGTCTGCTGTGCCCGTCTTGCCCCCAGCCGTGACGCGGCCACGCAGCGAAGCGAACGCGCCCGATGCCGTGCCGCTTTCAACAACCGTGCGCATCAACAAGCGAAGCTGCGCCGCCGCTTGCGCAGAGATGAAGGGGCTGATTATTTTTCGTTGCGCGCCCATCTCAAACGTCGGAGCGACGAATGCGCCATCTGGACTTGCCGCCGCCGATGTCAGAAGCGCCATCGACATAACTGTCAAATCGTCGTATCCCTGCCCGAAGCATTGCAACGCTACATCGTGAGCAGTGGCTTTTGATGAAAGATCCATCTTCGGCACAGGCGGAGCGAAGATGAAATCGAACCGATCTTGATTGCCGTGAAGTATCTGCCAGATGTCTTCCGAACGCGAGGTCTTGTCATCGCGCGATGTTGAAAAATGAAGCCGCTTCGCATAATTTGCCAGCCGGTCTTTGCCGAGTTTCAATCCAAGCTGCGCGAAATACTGATTGCATGAAACTGTGAAGGCCTGTTGAAGCCCGATAGTGCCGTGAACTTCGCCTTCAAAATCTCTTATCGGGCGACCCGATCCTGCGGGGGTGAAACCTTCTGCCCTGCAGGTGAATGTTTCCTGAGTGACGCCGCTGTCAATTGCCGCGCCTGCGACGAAGATTTTGAACGTGGAGCCCGGACGATAGTAGAAAGCCGCGCCTCCGGTCGCGAGCGTTCCGAGCGCGCGATTGACGAGCGGGCTGAGAGGCTGAGTTTTAAAATCTTCCGCCTGCTCGCTCATCTGTCGCCATGTGCTTTCATCTTTTATCGAGCGAGGCTCGAAGCTAGGAGCAGAAGCCATTGCGAGCACTTCGTTATTCGGCAGCAGCAGCACAATTGCGGCAGCGCGTTTGCCCGTCGCTTGAAGCAGGCCGTACGCTTCGCGCTGAAGAGAAGAATCAATCGTTACTGTCAAATCTTCGCCTACGGGAACGGGCGAGGTGATCTGGTTGTACTTGCTTGACGGCTCGGTCAGCCAATCGCGGTAGGCATATTCCAGACCGCCTGCGCCGTAAATAAAATCGGAATAACCTGTCAGATGAACCGCAGCCGCGCCGAGCGGGTATTCGCGCGTGATGACGCCGCCATCGTTGCGATAACGCACCAGCGCGTTTTCAAGTTTGCCCGAGCGATCCAGCACCCAGCCTTTCAAACCGCTTTCGGCAAGCCTCAGATTGCGCGCGTCCAGCCGCTTTGCTTTCGAAAACGGATTGTCTTTGTTCGAGTCAGCGAAGAAGACCCAGTAAGAATGAAAACCGAAGACCGTGACGATCAGAAGCAGAAGAAAAATGCGCAGTCCTTTGACCCATCGGTTAGTTGCCGCCGGGCCGAAATCTTTCACGTCCTTTGGCAGGTCGTCTTCGCTTGCGGGCGGCGGATTGCGGTGACGCCACACACCCCACGCGAGGATTAATGTGAGTAGAAGTCCAACGGAAACGAATATGATAGTGAGGAGAAATGGGATCCACATCGATGTAGAATCCTTAACTCACGCGCCGATTCATTATCAGCGAATGGCTTTATTAATATGTAAGCGTCCTGGCAGTCCGACTGACAATCAAATAAATATTATGCAATCTCAGCAACGGTCAGTTTAAAATCTCCGACCCCGATAACATCGCCTTGCTTCAAGGCGCGAGTCTCTTTCACATCTACGAGATGATCGTTGACATAAGTTCCGTTTGAACTGCCGAGATCGGCTATAACCACATCGCCATTGCTTCTGAGCGCAATCGAACAATGCATTCGCGAGATGCTCGAATCATCAATCCGCACGGCATTGCCTGCTGCGCGGCCAACGTAAGCAGGCGCGCCGTCCGATTTAAGCTCCGCGCGAAAGCTCTTGCCGTCAGAACTGTTCAGAGATATTGCGCGCGTTTTCGCAGTGGCTTCTGCAGACTGCGAATCACTTGTTTGAGAAGCGGTTGCAATCGGCGTATCCTGCTCGCCTTCAAAGAAGGCTCTGATGACTGTAGCTTTCGCAAAAACGTCGCGGCCTGTTTCAACCGTTACAGGCCCGCGAGTTTCATAACGGCGATTGGTTATGTACTCAAATATTTCGCCCTTTAATTCTTTAGCCAGCGCTTCGATGTATTGAGAGTTGAGACGGTTGGTTTCTTCGTAGGTGAACATCACTTTGAAGCGATTGGGCGCGACGCGCTTCACTCCGTCTTTATCGGTTCGCAGGCTGGATTCGATCACTCGCTCGATCCTGGAAGTGACCTCGCCGACTTCGCGCTGGCTCAAAGTGCTCTGGCCACCGGCCACGACTTTACTGTCAACCTTCGAGCCGAGCCGCTCAAGGATTCGTCTTGCCAGGTTCTCTGCCTTGTCAAGCACGCTTTCGTTCTTGTCGGCCATCGGAACGAAAGTATAGCACATACCAAAAGACGCGCGCTATTTCGACTCCGACTCAGACCTTGAATCCACGGGCGGCGCTAACTTATACTCGTCGGCTATGTCAGATGCAGAAGTTGTAATCAGAGAATGCGTATCGGTTGATGACTTTCAGCAGTGCATAGAGCTTGAGCGCGCTGTCTGGAAAGATGACGACATTGGCATCATGCCCATCAGGCTCTACATGGTCTCTAAAACATGCAAAGCGCCGACGATTGGCGCGTTCGATCAAACCGGGCGACTTGTGGGCTTTGTTCACACGATGCTTGCTTTGATCGGGCGAAACGTCGTCTATCATTCGCATCTCGCGGCGGTGATCGAAGGTCTCAGGCATAAAGACATAGGCTACAGGATGAAACTCGCCCAACGAGATTTCGCTATTCAAGCAGGCATTCCTCTGATCATCTGGACATTCGACCCGTTGCAATCGCGCAATGCGCACTTGAACATCAACAAGCTCGGCGCGATCATTCGCCGCTACGAAGAGAATTATTACAGCGAAGGGTTATCGTCCGTGTTCGATTCGGGTGTGCCCTCTGATCGAATATTTGCCGAATGGTGGGTGCGCTCGCCTTACGTTGAATCGGCTGTTGCAGGCAACCGCTCGCAGATTCCGGGAGAGGTTTCATCTGTCATCATCCCGGACGATATAAATGCAGTCCGCGCTCGGTCAATCGAAGATCATTTGAAATGGCGGTTGAGAGTCCGCACGGATTTTCTGCGAGAAACATCAAACGGTAAAATCGCGCGCGGCTTCGAGCGAAACAGGGAGCGCGCCGAGAGCCGTTATCTTTTCGGCCCTGACGAAGAACAATTTCATTTTGAAGCTTACGAGCGTATCGAGACAAAGAGTTTGTAGCCTGCGTGCTACTGCGTTCAGA
>DATEKX010000757.1:0-6819 GCA_035277165.1 Blastocatellia bacterium
AAAGATTACACATCCTGGGCATACGGAATTGGCTTTGGAGTTATGAGTAGCATCATCTGGATTTATACATTCAAACGTTCAGCGCAACTGAAAACAGTAAATGCGGAAATCGAAAAGGGGACATAAGAATGAATACTCGAATTGGCTTTTTGCTGTTATCGCTCTTTATAGTTGGCCTGAATTCGGCCCCGGCTGAAGCGCAGGATTTAAGCCCGTATTTCAAAAACACCAATGGAGCCTTCGTTCTTTATGACCTGAAGGAAAACCACTACATTCGCTATAACGAGCAGCGTTGCCGCGAAAGGTTCAGCCCGAAATCAACCTTCAAGATTCCAAACTCTTTGATCGGATTGGATACCGGCGTCATCCGAGATGCAGATTTCACCATTGCGTGGAACAGACAGAAGTACCCGCCTCAAGATAATTGGAATCAAGAACCATTCATCCACTGGGCGCAGGATCATACGCTGCGGTCAGCAATCAAGTACTCGGTTGTCTGGTATTACAGAGAGCTTGCTTTGCGCGTTGGCAAGCAAAAGATGATGAAATACATCACGGCTTTCAATTACGGAAATAAAACCATATCGAAAGACATTGATAATTTCTGGCTTGATAACTCGTTAAAAATATCAGCCGACGAGCAAGTGGAATTCTTAAAAGAATTTTACGCGGGGCGATTGCCTGTCTCTAAACGCGCGACAGAAACCGTTAAAGACATTCTCGTACTTGAAAACACCCCGGCATATAAGTTAAGCGCAAAAACCGGAGGCGGTTCGATTGCAGAGGGAAAATATATCGGCTGGTTTGTAGGTTATCTGGAAACCAGAGGCAATGTTTATTTCTTCGCTACCAACATCGAAGGCGCAAACTTTGCGGAGATACGCGAAAAGCGCGTAGAGTTATCGAAAGAAATATTGGCGGCATTAGGCTACCTGCCGAAATGAATCTGGCAGTCAACCTTTACGGTCAATCAATCGGGCGGATAGGGCCTTCGTTACGACCGAGCGTTTTAGGTTGTTCAGGCTCTTCGGCTTCAATCGGTTTTGTTGTGGCTTGCGACGAGGCAGGCTGAGACGTTTGCGGCGTTGTCGTATCAGTTCCCGTCGTAGACTCTTTGTATCGTGAAAGCATTTCGTCAATGCGAGCGCGCTTGGCCTGCTCTTCATACTCGCGCTCGGCTTCGGCCAGTCGAGGATCGGTTGAAGCAGAAGCCGGACGATTGAGTTTCGCTCGCATCTCTTCGATAGTTGATGAAGGGTCTGCGGAACTAAACGGTGTTTGAATGCCCGCGATGTTTTCGCGCATCGAGGTCAGGTGAGTTTCATTGGCGAGGTCTTCGCCCATTTGCTTGCGCTCTTCGCGCAACGCGCGCGCGCGCGCAGCAGATGATTTAGCTTCGCTTATCTGTTGTTTGAGCAGGTCGCGATGCGATGCGAGCGTGACGAGTTCCCTTCCCGCGCTTTCGGCTGCAATCAGGTCGCCGCGCTCGCGCGCCATCTTCTCTCGCTCCGCAATGCCAAGTATTTTCAGTTCGACCTCGGCCAACTCCTTCTCGAACATCTTCACAGAGGCGAGCGTCTGAACTTCCAATTCGTTGAGACGCGCGATTTCTGCTCTCGTGACCTGTCGCACGTCTTTATCGGGACTGCTGGCTCGCTCGATCAAATCATCGAGGTAAGAGTTGATAAGCCGCTTGGTGCGGTTCCACATCGTTTCACCTTCCGGTCGTTAAGGGTTTTTGTTCTCAGGAGGCTTGGTCACGTCCTGTTGAATCGGTCTTGGCGATGAATTGAGTTGCTGAACCACTGGCAGCGTCATCGGCTTGACGAACCTGACTCGGAAAATCGCGCCGGGCTGGAGATATACTTCGCCGCCTTTCGTCAGCAGCAATCCCGCCAGCAATCCTCCGCCAAGCGATGCTGCGCCTGCGCCGCCGCTGCCGCCCGATAGCAAAATCACGCCTGCGCCTGCGCCGCCGATAGCGCCGCCGCGCTCGACATTCTCAGCCGTCCTCTTGCCGCTATGCCCGCCGCTCACCTTGCCTTCTTCGTTCGCCTTGAGCTTTTCGTTCTTATCCCAGTCATCAACCCCCGCGACCTCGACGAAGACAGGCTCATCGCCCCATGACATTGAAGCGCGCTCGAAAGCTATAGACATAGACGCGGCCTTCTGCCCGCGCCGCGCAGGCGTGACAGCCACGACGCGACCGCGAAACTCGGTTCCGCGCGGCATGACCATCTGGTTGTCAACGTAGACCGGCTCATCCAGAACCGCAATAACCAGATCGCCAGCTTCGCTCAACTTCGAGCTGAGGCGGGTTTGAAGTACAAGTTTGGCTTTCGTTTCAGGCTCGATAGTCGCTTCGCGCGCTGCCTGAGCGCGCGCCTGTACTGAAATCAACGCGAGAAATGCGAGAGCAAAAATGGAGCTAAGAACTTTTTTCATGCTAAACCTCCGGGCTGGGTGCTGCGATTCGTGACATTTGATGTTATTCCAGCCTACTTTGTACGGTCAAGGAGTTACTGTGCGCTGGTGAATCGTCCCTTTTCAAAACTTGCTATTATTCGCCAATCGTTCGCTTGATACAATCGGCTAACAGGTTAGCTTGCGCTTCGATCTTTTTCTGGTCTTCGCCTTCGATCATCACGCGAAGAAGGTTTTCTGTCCCTGAGTAGCGAACGAGCAAGCGGCCACGACCTTGCAATTCGTTTTCCAGTTGATCCATAGCGGCTTTTACATCCGGCAACTCGCCAAGCTCAGGCTTGCTCCGCACTCGCACATTGACCAGCACCTGTGGGAAACGTGTCATCTGTGATGCAAGCTCTGAAAGTCGGCGGCCAGAATGCTGAACGGCGCGCAAAAGCTCGATTGCCGTAATCATCCCGTCGCCTGCAAGCGATATGTCAGGGAATATGATGTGGCCCGATTGCTCGCCTCCGAGCTTTGCGCCGCTCGCCAGTAATTCCGCGAGCACATACCTGTCGCCTACCTGCGCGCGAACCATCTCGATTGATCGCTCGCCCAGAGCCAGTTCAAGCCCGATGTTGCTCATCACCGTGGCTACTACTTTGTTTCCGGCAAGCTGCCCGCGCGATTTCAAATATTCTGCGAGCAGTAGCAGAGAGATGTCGCCGTCAACAAGATCGCCGTTGCCATCAACAAAAAGCGCACGGTCTGCATCGCCGTCAAACCCAATTCCAAGATCAAGTTTATTTTTCGCAACCAGATGTTGTAAGCCTTCAAGGTGAAGCGAGCCGCAGCCTTCGTTTATGTTGCGGCCATCGGGCGTGTTCGCAATAACGTCAATGCGAGCGCCAAGCTCCTGAAATAATTTCGGCGCAATCGCAGATGCAGCGCCATTCGCGCAATCCAGTCCGAGGCGAAAGCCTTCTAGATTCAACCCCTGGCCTACTTCATTCACAAGATAATCCAGGTATCGCGCTCTGTGCTCCGCCTCTCGTTTTTCATATCCATCCGATGCTTTGTCAGGTGCTCTACGAGCTTCATCATTTGCTGCGGCAATGTCTGATTCGATTTTGCGTTCCATCTCGTCGGCGAGTTTTTTTCCCGACGGAGAAAACACTTTAATGCCATTGTCGCGATAGGGATTATGTGAAGCTGAAATAACAACGCCTGCGTCGAAAGGAGCGATGCGCGTGATAAAAGCCACTCCCGGCGTAGTGATGACGCCTGCCGATTCAACGCTCGCGCCTGCGCCTATTGCGCCTTGCGCAAGAGCCTGTTCGATTCCGGGGCCTGATTCTCGCGTGTCGCGCCCGATCACGATTCGCGGCAAACGGCCAAGTGCGCGAGCCAGATTTGAAACGAGCGAACCACCAATCAACGCAACTGTGTTTTCGTCAAGCGGGTACTCTCCCGCAACGCCTCTGATTCCGTCCGTGCCAAATAATTTCTGTATTTTGCCTTCCGGCATTAATCTCTCCTCTCCCATTTACACGAATATCTACGAACCTACATGAATCAAAATTAATATTTACTCGTTTATTTCACACGAATGGTAGCAGGCTCGACCGAGCGTACAGTTACCTTGTCAGAATAGGTCGGCGAAACGGTTACCTTTGGAGCAAACAGGCGGACGCCAGTGCTTTCTGCCTGAAAATCAATAGCGACATTCAGATCAGCGATGGTCATTTGATCAATTGCCGAACGAGCGCCGATCAGTTTCACATTGACGTATTTAGGAAAAGGCTGCGCGGCGGGCGGGGCGTTGAACAAACCGACAGGCACACGCTCAATCGTTCGTTCTTTTTGCACTTCGCCAATGTTTACCGTGAGCATCACAGTGCGGTGGCCTTGCTCGCTTATGTTCAGATTCGGTGAGCCTATGTCTATTGCGACAGATTCGCTAAAGGTGTGAGTTTTATTTGCAAGGCTGACGGTTTCCGTAGAGACTTCGGTTATGTCGCGCGTCTGGCTTTCGGCTCCGTTGATTTGAACCGTTGCCGGTGTGATCTGCCAGTTTATGACTTCATAACCGGGTGGCGGCTGCCCGTCAAAGCGCGGAACTATAGGAAGGTCTTTTTGAATAACCCTCTCGACGGTTACACGGATGCTGCGCGGTTCGACCTCTTTCCCTTTTACGCTGGCGGGCAAGCGGCTGGCATCCAGTATAAGCGGTCTCACGCGAACGCCGGGTTCTACGCCCGTCATGTCAGCTATGACAGATATTTCGCTCGGTCGCAGTGAATCCACCACATCGCGCGGCCCTTCCAGATAGACTCTGGCTGAAAGCGTATCGTACTTTGACACAGTCATGTCGGGCGAGTCGGGCCAGTTGCGAAATTCTATCGGCACATTCTGCAAGGTGACCTGTCTGACAGGGCGCGACGCGACCGACAGCCACAGCACTGCCGTAATTAACAGCGCCAGAACTTTCAAGCCGGTGTTCTCCAATATGTAGTCTTTCGCGTACTCTTTGACCGCCGAAAGATAATGCCACACTCTGTCCATAACCAAAGCCTACTTGATGAACGTCTCGCTGACACGCTCTCTTGAAGTTTCAGACCTGACCGCAACAGCCCGACCGCGTCGCCGCGGCGAGCGAATGATTTCTGTGATGCGAACGCTCGGCTGCAAAGCCTCTCGGATGCGTTCGCGCAAGCTGGCGCTGTTTAAGTAACGAGTGATCTCACCTTTTTCGACGAAAGAGATTATGCCCGTCTCTTCGCTCACGACGACCGCGACTGCATCGGTGTCTTCGGTGATGCCGATAGCGGCGCGATGGCGCGTGCCAAGCTCTTTCGACAATCTGGGATTCAGCGTGAGCGGCAGAAAGCAACTCGCAGCCGCCAGCTTGTAATTGCGGATGATTGCCGCTCCATCGTGCAGCGCTGTGTGCGGGTCGAATATCGTAACCAGCAAGTCGTAGGAAAGCGTCGCGCCGATGTCTACGCCTGTATCAATGTAGTTCTGCAATCCCACGTTGCGTTCAAGCACGATGAGCGCGCCGATCTTGCGCGAAGAGAGCGTCAGCGTCGCAAGGACTATCTCATCATAAGCTTCATGCCCTTTTTTCGCGCGACCAAATCCGAGCGGGCTGCGCAGGTTCGAGCCTACGCGCATAAGCGCAGAGCGAATTTCAGGAGCAAAGATGACCAGGATGGCAAATCCGAAATAAAGCAGCGTGTTTCGCATCACGAACTGGAGCGTTTCAAGCCCGAATATGACGGATACTTGATAAAACAAGCCCACGCCTAACAACCCCATCGCCATCTGAACCGCGCGCGTGCCGCGCACGAGTTTCAACAGGCCATAAAGAATGGCCCAAACAGCAAGGAAATCAATCAGGTCGGTCAGCCTCAACTGCTTAACGAATTGGATAAACTGGTCCATCTCAGTATCACATTAGCGAACGAAGGCGTTCGAGGAGACTTGCGCTCGCGATCAAATACGATAAGTTTGCGCGCGCAGTTTTCGCAGACGACTCTCAAATTGAGCGGGGCTACGGGCCGAAACCGAGCGCGGCACATCTCGCGGAATCCCTGCGGCACCGATCTGAACTTGACAGGGCGTTGAACTCAGCAAATGAAGGTCGTTATTATGCGCAACGCCTCTGCATTTTTCTATCGCCGCTTAGATGTCACGCGCGCTGATGTGTGTTGCCGAGATTCAAGAAAAACATTGCACACTGTCAGAATCTTTATCCAACGCGCGTAATTAAAACCCATCGAAGCCTGACGATAGACTCCTAAAGCTATGGTATCTGTCGCTCGCCGCAGAATCAAGCAAAACCTTCGTAACAGCTTCTAACTATCGAAATAACACCATGAAGCATACACCACTACCCCATCTGCGTATTGTTTCATCTCACCGTTATGAGTTGAATCGGCCTGGAGCCCTGTTTCTCAGCCATTATTTGTTTGGCATCAGGTTTGCCATTTGTTTTACGTCAGTCATTAACAAACAGAGGTAGAGAGGTAGAAAGATGACAGTAAAATTGGTCAAGCGGAATCAACAGACGACTAAGGATGAAAAAGCTTCCCAGCCGCCCGCGCCTAACCAGGCTTTGACAACGGCTCAAGGGTGGATTCAGGAATTCAGAGAGCGGAAGGCTAAAAACAACGATTTACTTTTAGGAATGCTGAGGCAGGCTTGAGGCTCAAGCGATGTGGCACAAATGAATTGCCCCAACCAATCTCGCCACAACTAAAGATCGAGCCTCTACTTGTAATCGCCTTTTGGGCGACGACTATTAAAAAAACATTTGAACAGATTTTAAGCAAGCCGATAACTGGCTTTATGAAGCGTGCGAGCGTTTTATCTTTAACGCCGCTTCGATGATGCGATCCGCTGTCTCTC
>DATEKX010000758.1:0-11721 GCA_035277165.1 Blastocatellia bacterium
TTTCGTGAGTTTTCTTATATGGAACAAAACGGCAAGCGCACGCAGCAAGAGCGCATGGTCGTTAAAGCCCCAACGGCAACCCCCAGCAAGCAATAATCATTTTTCGTTTGGCCCTCAGTAGACTTCAGGCAAGGCTGTATCAGCAGATAACAGCGAGCGCGTACGCGTCGCCAGGTCTGCGCAGTTGATTTCAAGTTAGCTTCAAATAAATAGAGGGGAGATTAAAAGTTATGTTCGCTAGGAGGCTTGTCATATTACTGGTACTGCTGGCGCTCACAATCAATGTTTCGGCATTGGCAGGTTCGAGCGCAGGAGTTAGCGCCTCAGAGGGTCAAGCGTTCACTTTAGTGTCGCTCAAGCACGAATCCACAGGCGCGCTCACGCGCATAATGATTGAGTCGAGCGCGCCACCCCTCTACACAGTCTTTCGCCCGTCTGACCGGCTGATCGTTATAGACCTGCCGGGCGGCGAAGGTTCGCAACTCGCGGCTCAATACGCAGTCAAGACCGCGCTCGTTGATTCAATAGCCGTTCGCCAGATCAATTCGGGCAGCGCCGGTCGCACTGTGACCAGAATTGAAGTTGCTACGCGCAATGATGTGCGCGACCGGTCAACGGTCAACGGCAACACGCTCATACTTGAGCTGTCGCCTGAATCGCAAGCGAAAGATGCGAAGTACGCGGCTGAAAAACCCGCTCCATCCTCAGGCGTTTATGTCTACCCGACGCCGGTCGCCAAGCGAACCACTGCGACAGAGCCTGACCGCGCACAGCCTAAGCCGTCAACCAGTCGAGCCGCGCTTGAGCCTAAGCCCGAGCCTAAGCTTGATCGCGCCGCACCGCAAGCATCTGCTTTGAAACCTGCTTCGCTTGTGCGCGCCGTGCGTTCGGAAACGGCAGGCGGCGCAGTCCGCATAGTAGTTGACGCAGATGGCGCAGCGCAGTTTAAGGACTTCGTGCTGCCGAACCCCTGGCGGGTGGTCGTTGACATCACAGGCGTGCGTTCAAACGTCGCCAACCAGACGAGGACCGTAGGCGCGGGGCCTGTTGACCGCCTGCGCGTCGGACAGCCTTCGCCTAATGTCGTTCGCATAGTGCTCGACACAAAAACGAAAACTCCTTACACGGTCGAACGCGAAGGCACGGCGCTTGTCATCACCGTTGGCAATCAGAGCGCAGCACGCAACGATAAGGTCGAAGTCAAAGCGCAAAACTCAGGCAACATGAAAGAAGCCGGAACGACTGCAAGCAAGCCCGAAGTAAAAGTGGCGAGCCAGCGCGTCGAGAACAAACCAGAGAACAAGGCTGAAGATAAAAAGGTCGAAGATAAAAACGCATCGGGCATCCCTTCTGATCTGCTTGCTCAAACAGGTCGCCCGTCGCCCGGCGCACCCGGCCAGCGCCCCACTGCACAGCCGAATCGCTCATTGCCGCAGCCGAACCAGCCTGTCAATTCCGGGAAAGAAGTCATTACCAGTGGGCCTCAACCTTCTCCTTCTATCACGCGCAGCGCAATGGACGTTCAGCGCAATCCGGCAGTTCAGCCTGCCACGCACAGCCCTGCGAAGTCGCGTTCCGAGTTGGCTTTCTGCGACCCAAGTTATGTCGGCGGCTTGATAAGCTTTGACCTGCGCGCGGGCGTTGACATACGCGATATGCTGAGATTTATTTCGCAGCAGTACGGCGTCAATTTTATCGTAGACAGATCGGTTACCGCTGTGCCTGTTGATATTCGCGTGACCGATATACCCTGGAATCAAGTGATGGAAGCAGTCCTGCGCGCCAATCGCCTGGGCGCAGTGTGCGAGAGCAATGGCCGCATGATCAGAATAGCCACTCTCACCGCTGTGCAGGAAGAAGAGATAGCGCGACGAGCAATAGCCGAAGAACAAGCCAAACAGATTCCGCTTATAACCAAGATCATTCATCTGAAATACGCTCGCGCTTTTGGCGCGCTCGGCTCAGGGGGCAGCGGCGCATCGGGACGTAGTTCAGGCGGCGGCGGCGGCGCGGGAGGCGCTGGGCAAGGCTCTGGAACGTTGCTTTCAATAGTCAACAGCCGGTTAAGCTCGCGCGGTCGAATAGAGATGGACGGGCGCACCAACAGCTTGATCGTCACAGACCTGCCTGAATACATGCAGGTGATCGAAGACATGATCGGCAAGCTTGATCGCCCTGAGCCTCAAGTTGAAATCGAAGCGCGCATAGTCATTGCGAGCCGCAATTTCCTGCGCGATCTGGGCGTTGAACTGGCGAGCGCAGTGACTGGCAGCAAAGGAAAGACTGCATTGTTTGAGACATCGCCTGTGCAACTTGTTGGCGGTGGTCTTTCTCAATCCGCTCCAGGTGGCGGCGGCAGCGGCGGCGGCTCTGGCAGCGGCTCTGGCAGCGGCTCCGGCAGTGGTTCCGGCAGCGGTTCTGGCAGCGGCTCTGGTAGCGGTACGCAACAGGGACTTGGTCCGAACCTTATAGGTCCGTTTGCCGATAACTCGCTTCGCTCCGGCGTTTCAAACTCGGTGCTGGCGTTGACAACAGGAGCCTTTGGCACGAGCATATTATCGACAACGCTGTCGGCGTCTGAATCGAAGGGCCATATAAGAACTATCGCCAGCCCGCGCATAACGACGACCGACAACAAGACGGCTGAGATAGTCAACGGCGTGCAGATACCTGTGCAGACGGTATCAAACAACACGATCACGACGACGTTTGTGACCGCTGCGCTGCGTCTTGAAATCACGCCGCAGATAGTTGAAGAGACGGGCGAAGTGCAGATGCACATAGTTGCTGAAAACAACACGGTCAATTTCCAGCTTGCGAATTCGTTCAACAACGGCACGCCCGGCATTGACACGCAGTCGGCTGAATCAACCGTGCTCATCCAGGACGGCGGCACGACAGTCATGGGCGGAATCAATGTGGACACCGAAGGTCACACGCTCAACCGCACACCTGGCGTATCGCGCATACCCGTGCTCGGCGAGTTGTTCAAGCGTCGTCAAACGCGCCGTGATTCGGCTGAAATCCTGTTCTTCGTTACGCCGCGCATAGTCAGGGGCGACGGAATGGTCGGCCCGCGAGCGCCGCATCGCAGTTCTGTTGAAGGCGTGCCGAACCCGAACGCGCCGCAACGAGCCGTAACCGCTCCGGCACCCGCCGTGAAAGACAACAAGCCCGCTCAGCCTGTGCAGGCAAATGCCGCGGCAAACGGCAAGGGCGGACAGTAATAGAAACGAGGAACGTGGAATGATGAATGATGAACATGGGATTTCAGTTCATCATTCATCATTCCTAGTTAGGGCACGAGATGGGATTTGCAGAAACACTCACAGAGATCACCGACCGCATTGAAGGGTGCGCGGCAGCCATCATACTGGGCATTGACGGCATACCTATCGAGCGGCAAATTCGAGACATTGACCCGGCGATTGACATAGATCTGGTAGCGACCGAGTTTACAACGCTCGTGCGTCGCAACATGCGCACGGCTGCTGATACTGATCTCGGCGATATGCGCGAGATGGTCTTTGTCACAGACCTGCTGACTTTGGTCTTGCGTCCGATCACGACAGAATACTTCCTATTACTGGCACTCAATCCAGGCGGCAACGTTGGGCGCGCGCGCTTCGAGCTTCGCAAAGCGCAACTCGAAATGGAAGCCGAGTTCGCCATCTGAATCTGCCAAAGCATCGCCGCAAAGAAGCGCCGAAAAGCGCAAACAAACGACAGACAGATCGCCCGCTCGTCATGGTTTCATCCGAACGACGATGTTTGCGCTCTCTGTACTTCTTTGCGGCTGAAATAATTCCAAAATCATCCGCCTTGCGCCCTTCATTCGGGATGCTGTATTTTACAAGGTTAGCCTGCGGGCCGAATTTGTGACACACTGATCTACACTCGAAGAAGGGAATCTGATTACAATGAACGCAAACGACATCCGTCGCGGAATGATAATAATCTATAACGGAGCGCCTCATCGCGTGCTCGATTTCCAGCACCGAACGCCGGGAAATCTTCGCGCATTTGTGCAGGCCAAGCTGCGCAGTCTTAAAAATGGCTCATCGACTGAAGTCCGATTCAGCTCGACTGAAAACATCGAGCGCGCAGTGCTTGAAGATCACGAGATGGAATATCTCTACTCTGATGACGACCTGCATCATTTCATGAACACTGAAACATATGACCAGACGGCGCTCGACAACGAAGCGCTCGGCGATGCTATGAACTATCTGACGCCGGGCACAAAGATTCAGGTCGAGTTCTTTGAAGGCGCGCCCATCGGCGTTGAGCTTCCGCCTGCGGTCGAGCTTACGGTTGTCGAGACCACGCCAGAGTTGAAAGGCGCGACTGCCTCTAACAGCCCAAAGCCCGCAAAACTCGAAACGGGCGTGACCGTGTCGGTTCCGCCGTTCATCAAGGAAGGCGACCGCATTCGCGTTGATCCGTCTAAGGGCACTTACCTTGAGCGCGCGAAGTAAGCAGCAATCAGATTTCAGAGGTTAGAGGCTAGAGGTCAGAGGTCGGCATGCGATCTTCTCACTAAGCACTAACCTCTGAACTCTAACCTCTATTCATGTACCTCCTCTACAGTCTCGCCCTCACGATTCTATTCCTCGCGCTGTTGCCATACTTCATCTATCAAGCCATTCGGCATGGCAAATATGCAGCCAGTTTCAAAGAGCGGCTGGGCTGGATTCCTGTTTCGAGCCTGAGCGATGGCCGCAAGACCATCTGGGTGCATGCTGTTTCAGTGGGCGAGTTTCTTGCGGCCCGCCCGCTAGTCGAGCGCATCAAACGCGAGTTGCCTGATTTTCGATTAGTCGTTTCAACGACAACGCTCACAGGGCAACGGCTGGCGCGCGCCGAATCACCGGCGCACTTTGATGCGGTTTTCTATTTTCCATTCGATTGGGCATTCGCCGTGCGTCGCTCGCTCAATCAAGTCAAGCCATCATTAGTCGTTGTCCTTGAAACGGAGTTGTGGCCGAACTTTCTGCGCGAGTGTCGAAGACGCGGCATCTTGACCGTTATCGCCAATGGCAGAATATCGCCGCGCTCGTTTGCGCGCTACAAACGAGTCCGCCGTTTTATAGCTCGCGCTCTTAACGATGTCTCGCTGCTCATAATGCAATCAGAAGCCGATGCAGAAAGAGCGAGTTTACTTGGCGCTCGCGTCGGAAAGCTTCGAGTGTGCGGCAATCTGAAATACGACATCGCGTCAGAAGCTCAGAGTTCAAATTTGAAATCTGAGACCGCAGAGAAAATAGATGATCTGTTCGCGCTGTCTTCATCGCATCAGTTGATAATTGCGGGCAGCACCGCGCCGGGCGAAGAAAATATTTTGCTCGCGGCTTTCGGCGAGGCTCGCAAGCAAAAGGGGCTGGCGGATGCCCGACTCATACTGGCCCCGCGCCACCCCGAGCGATTCAATGAAGTGGCAAGCCTCATTGCGCAATCGGGCTTTCGGTTTGCGCGGCGTTCTGAAAATGCGGTTGACTCGCAGGCAGCGGATGTTATCTTGCTCGACACGATAGGCGAACTCGCCGCGCTTTACAGATTCGCAGCCGTAGTCTTCGTAGGCGGGAGTCTGGTTCCGCGCGGCGGGCATAACATTATCGAGCCTGCTCTTTACGCAAAGCCGATTATTGTCGGGCCGCACACGGAAAACTTTCGCCAGATAGTTTCCGATTTCGCGCAGGCAGATGCTGTCGCGCAGATAAGCGCGACCGATGAAGCAGTATCAAGCAGTTTCACAAAAGAACTGATTCGACTGCTCTCTGACACCGAATCGGCGCAGGCAATGGGCGAGCGCGCTAGAGAGATTTTGCACAAGAGTCGCGGCGCAACCGAGTGCGCGATTGCGGCAATTCTTGAATTAGAGATTTGAAATCATTTGCGGTGATTGAAAAAAAAGAAAAATTGAAACGCGCGCTGGTGTGGCTGCCTGCAAAGCTCTACGAGCTTGCGGTACGGCTACGTGTTGCGGCCTACGAGACTGAATACAGAAAGCCGAAACGGCTTGATGTCACGGTCATCGGCGTAGGCAACATCACGCTTGGCGGCACGGGCAAAACGCCTATGGTTTCCTACATCGCGCGCTACGTCAAATCAGAAGATCATTCGGTTGCCATACTCACTCGCGGCTACGGGCGCACGTCGTCAGGAATGCGCGCGCTCAATACCGAGTCCGATTCAATCCATAATGCTCAAGCTCACAATTCATATAGCGAATTCGGTGATGAGCCGTTGATGCTGGCGCGCGCTTTGCCCGATATTCCGATTGTCATAAACAAAGATCGTTACGAAGGCGGTCGCTGGGCAATAGACGCGCTCGGCGCTGAAGTTCTGGTGCTTGATGATGCTTATCAACATCTCGCGCTCTCGCGTGACTTGAACATTTTGTTGATAGATGCGACCGACCCGTTCGGCGGATTCGAGATGGTTCCTTTCGGTCGCCTGCGCGAGCCGCTCTACGCAATCAAGCGAGCCGATCTGGTAATCGTTACTCGCGCTGACAAACCATTCGATCAAGATCAGACAAACGCCATCATCAAACATTTCTGTGGAAACAAGGTGCCCGTGATGCACGCATACGCTTCTATAACACGCTTGCGGCACATTGAAACAACAGAGATGTACGAGACAAATCAATTCATAGGCTGGAACGCGGCAGTAATGTGCGGCATCGGCAACCCTCAGGCATTCGCGGATGATATATTACAAATAGGCATTAACATCGTCAGTGAAAATTTCTTTCCCGACCATCACGCCTTCACGCAGCAAGACCTCGACCGTGTGACTCAGGCGGCGCAAGATGCGGGAGCCGACATGATTATCACAACTGAAAAAGATGCTGTGCGGCTCGAAGGATTGAAGCACGGCGCGGTTCCGGTCTACGCCGCTCAACTCGAAATTCAAAGCGAAGACGATGTTAGATTGAAAAGCCTGCTGTTAAGAACGCTTGTCAAAAAGCAAAAGTAAGAGTGCTTTCATTTCAATATTTTTTGCCTTATCTCATTCCGCTATCAAATTCGATAGTGACCTGGACAAATTGGCCGGGCAGGACTTTCACTTGCTGGGGTGAGGCACGCGGCAGAAATCTGGCGGGCTTGTCCGCCACAGGCCCGATCTCGTATTCACCCGGAGGCAACGCGACACGAAAGCGGCCATCAGAGCTTGTTTTGAGTCGAGTGACCTCGCGCCCTTCGCCCGCTGTCATGACTGCAAGCGTCGTTTCATAAGGCGCTCTGCTGCTGCCTAGCCCCGGCCTGATAGGTCCGGGTCGCGTGGGACTGATGAAGACTTGTCCCTCTATACCTGATTCGATTTGTATAGTCACGGTTCCACTTCCTTTGGCGCGAGCGATTTCAGACCCGCGTACTTCATACTCGCCGCCCGCAACCGGCGGCCAACCCGCGCCCTTATCAGAGCGCACATAAACGACGATTCTACTATGTGCGCCTCTCGTGCCGCGTTTAATCTGATAGCGGTGAATGCCGCTCATGTCACCATCAGCGCGAAGCTCGACGAAAGACTGCTTTGCGCGATCCCAATGAAATATTCTGAGCGCGGCTCCTGCCGATGCGCCTTCCCGCCAAAGGCTTGTTATCTCAGGCAGGCCGTCGCCATCGAGGTCTGTCAACTGAATTGAATCAACCAGGTATTGAGTCTCGCCGCCGTCGGTCTGCCAGATGACGCGGCGACCCGCTTCGATTGCCAGATGAGCTTTAGCGTAAGGAAGAGTTCCGCCCTGTGGATTAGGTGATTGCCAGGTGATTATTTGCTGAATGTCGCGAGAGCCTGTGAGGTGGCCGCGCGCAGCGACGCGCCTCTTTTGAAGCGCGCTGACTTTATGGCCTTGCGCGGCATACCCGACAATAGAAACTGCTAACGACACGATCAGTGCCGTTAGCAGTAAAATCAATCTCGCTCGTTTTTGTGTCATCGCTTTTCTTCAAAGATTTTAGCACTGTTGCTGCGATGACAAAAATTCGTTAGCGGCGGTTGCGATAGAAACGACCGAAGCGATTGTTGTCGCGATAGCCTCTGTAATTGCGGTAGCCATAGTAACGATCATTGTCCCGCCTATCTTTGTAGATGACGACGCCAGTGCCGCCACCACCGCCGAGCAAGCCGCCTATGACTGCGCCTTTCTTGCCACCGAGCAAGCCGCCAAGGAGTGCGCCTGCCGCTGCGCCACCACCGATGATCGCCGCTTTCTGACCTGTAGAAAGTCTGTCACGGTTACGCCAACGCTGCGCGTTTGCTGGCACAACAGCCGCAAACATTATGACAAGACCTAAAGTCAAAGCACTAAGTTTTTTATTAATCGCTAACATTTCATTGCCCTCCCATCAATCTTTAACTGCGGTTATCTGTTCGCAGCGACTATTATTAGGGCAAAGGCCGTGCCGTTGGCATGCTAGAACGCATACGCCAGCAAGTTCAACTATTACAGCAGTTGACGTTTCCCGTACAGAAACCCATCCGGCAAAGTATAGACGAAATGGTGTTGAGGCATAACGTAATAGTCAGCTTTAAGGTTTACGGTAGACGACACGCCCGCCGACTATCGTGTATAGGGCTTCGGTCGAGAGAAACTCTTTTGGAGCAACGCGGAGCAGGTTTTTTGATAACACAACGATGTCGGCGAACTTGCCTGCTTCGACTGAGCCTTTGATCTTCTCTTCAAAATTGGCGTAAGCGGTGTTGTAAGTGTAAGCGCGAATCGCATCCTCTATACTGATTCTTTGCTCAGGAAACCACCCGGCTGCGGGCTGGCCGCTCAACGTTTGTCGTGTGACGGCGGCGTACAATCCGAGCATGGGATTGATCGGGTATTCAGACGCGGATGTGCCGGGCCAGTCTGTGCCGAAGCAAAGTATCGCGCCACTCTGCTGAATGCTCTTGAAAGCGTAAGCGGTCTTGCAACGTTCGCGCCCGATGCGTTCTTCCATCCATCGCATGTCATCGCTCAAGTGAAAAGGCTGAACCTCTGCAACTATGCCGAGCCTGCCGAGCCTCTTGAAATCCTTCAAAGCGAGCACCTGCGCGTGAACGAGCCGAAAGCGGCGGTCGCGTTTTCCGTTCTGGCGATCAAGCTCTTCAAGATAATCGAGCAATAAACCGTTGGCTTCGTCGCCTATCGCGTGCACTGTTAGTTGAAGGCCCGCGCGGTCTGCGTCGAGCATGTACTTGAGGAATTTTCCTTCGACGAAGTTTCCCTTATCGTCAACCATCAGAGGCCGCCAGCGCCCGCGATTGTTCGTGTCGTTTGAATAAGGCTCGTAGAATCGCGCTGTGCTGTTTCCCATAATGCCGTCAATGTGCCCTTTGAGCGCGCCCACACGAATCCACTCGTCGCCCGAGCCGACTTTTATTCCGCGCTCGGACATTTCTTTCCAGCGATCAAGCCCCGGTCGAAAATGCACGCGAGTCGTTAGCTCGCCCGATTTAAGCAACTCGCGATAGATTTCAAGCTGCTCGTCATCAGACATATCGCTGACGTTAGTAACGCCATGCCTGCGAATCTCTGCGAGCGCGTTCTTTGTTTGTTCGAGCCGTCGCTCGTGAGAGAAACGGCGAGGCAAAACATTTGAAAACGCTCGAAGCGTGCCGCGCCCTCGCATTCTTCCCGTGAACCGCCCGTTGCCGTCTTTCACAAACTCGACATCGGGAGCCGATGGATTTTCAGGGTCAATGCCCGCAGCCCGAAGCGCAGATGAGTTCGCAGCGAATTCACTGTCATCGAATTTGCGAATGAACGCGGGATGATTCCGAGTGATCTCTTCGACCAGCCGCATATCAGGATTGAAAGCCGCGCGCACACCGCCGCCTGCGCTGCCTGCCGCCCATTGATCATAAGCTCCCCAGAAACCTCCAACTATCCACTCGCCGTTCGGAAGGCTTGCGATAACTTCTTTCACGCGACGGATGAACTCTTCTTGCGTAGAAACGGCCATGATGTTGAATTCGAGGAATTGCGCCGCAGACTGAAAGTGAACGTGATTGTCGTTGAAGCCGGGAAGCGCAAAGCGGCCCGCCAGATCAATGATTTCGGTGCGAGGCCCGCGCAGTTTTAACACGTCTCTATTCGAGCCTACGGCGATGAAGCGTCCATCGCGGATTGCGACAGCTTGAGCTGTCGAGTTTTTGCTGTCAACTGTCCAGATAAATCCGTTGTGAAGAATCAAATCGGCGGGCTCGGACGTTGCTCGTCCCGTGCGACTAAACGGAAAGGATAAAAGAGTAAGAATCGCAAATAAGCTCAAAGCAAATGTGGCGGCTCGCGGAGGGTTTAATCGGCTCATCGCTCACTCCTTAAGAAGTGAAATCAAAACGCCTCTCATCTATCACGCTTTGCGCATAGATTGCAATTCGCTCAAGAAGATTACTATTCTTCGCCGGAATAAGCTGTGCTACCATCCGAGCGTAACAGGCCATTTTCGATCAGGGCTTGCGCTATCTGCCCCTCTTGATTCAACTGCTGACAATCTTAAAAGCATTGACGCTGGCTGCCAGCCAATCTGAATAATCTATTTTTAATAGCCCATCAGGAGCACTGATATGAAACTCAAATCTTCGATACTCGTTGCGCTTTGTTTCGCGCTGATATTGCCTGCGAGCGCCTTGCCGCAATCGCTCAACACTCGCCCACGCCGAGTCACGCCGGTCGCTTATGAAGTTCATGATTTAAGACCGACACGCACGACAGACAGCCGCGCTGCTGTCGCAGCCGAACCGGCGACGCTCGAATCATTCGTCCCGCGCGAAGGATTGCAATTTTATTTCGAGATAAGGAACGGCGGGCTGGCCGAGCTTGCGCGCGCAGGAAGCGCTATGACGCCTGTGACGAAGATGCTTGCTGCGGGGCCTGTGAAAGCAACGACCGAAGACCTCATGGCTTTTGTGATAAGCAACCTCGCCGCGCTTTCAAATGCGAAACTGGCGCTTGTGGGTTACGGCACGAGCGGAACGGCGGCGCTCATCGAGGCTGCGAATCCTGCCGATGCCGAACAACTGCGGGCGGGGGTGTCTGTGCTCTTTACAAGAAACCGCACTGCTGCAAAGACGGCAAGCGCAGGTGAATTGGGTGTCAGCTTGCAAGGCCGAATGGTCGTTGCGGGTGAACGCGCGACTGTCGCTCGAATACTGGAATCCAACGGCTCGTTCGCCGTTGCAGAAGATCAGGGTTTTATGAAAGCTCGCGAGCGATTCTCGGCAGACCCATTTTTCGCCTATGCTGAACTCGGCTCGCAATCGCTCCCGACGGGGTTTGGCACAGGCAATGCGGCTTACGATGCAGGCATGCTCGCCAGTCTCGGCGCGAGGCCATACGCGATTGCGATGGGCGGATCATTGCAGGGCGACGCAATGACTGTTCGCGCTCTTATGCTGTTCAGTTCAAAGCAAGGCGCTGATTCGTTGTTCGGAATGCTTGGAACTTTCACATCGGCTACACAAATGGGTCAACCCACAGCCGCAAACTTTGCTGCGCCGGACGCGGATATCTTTGTAGATTTAGCGCTCGATTGGGATAAGCTGTACGACTCGATTCAATCGGTGTTCAGCATGATTGCAAGCGCGCAATCAAACGGCGGCCCTCAAGCCAGCGGCGCGCAAAGCGCAGACCTGTTCGCAATGCTCGAAACGTCGCGCGGTTTCAGCATCAGAAACGATTTAATCCCAACGCTCGGCAATGAAGTGGCAATATCGCTTTCA
>DATEKX010000759.1:0-8616 GCA_035277165.1 Blastocatellia bacterium
AATAAAAGCATCGAGTCATTTCATCGCGCGCTCGATATTGACCCCAATTACGCGCTTGTCTATGCCGGTATAGCCAAGGCCTATTGGATTGCGGCTGACCTGTATCTAAACCCCGAAGAGGCCGTGAAGCAAACAAAAGAGGCCGCGATCAAAGCAGTAGAGATAGACGACCGTTTGGCCGAAGGTCACGCTTTTCTGGCTATTTCAAGAATGAGTTATGACTGGGACTGGATTGAATCATATAAAGGGCTCAAGCGGGCAATCGAGCTAAACCCGGTCTTTGCGCCTACTCACCAATGGTATGGATGGTACCTGAGCGTGACAGGGCAGCACGACGAAGCGATCAGAGAATCTGAGCGAGCGAAACAACTCGACCCGTTTTCGCTTGGCATTAACTGGTTCTTGTCGGTCTCTTACTGTTTGGCGCGCCGGTATGATGAAGCGTTGGAGAAAGCGCTTGACCTCATCGAGTTGGAGCCGAACTTCTGGGCAGGGCATCTGGGCGCAGGGATATGTTACGCATACAGAGGCGAATACACTGAATCAATAGCGGCCCATCTGAAAGCCAAAGGGTTAGATTCTTCGCCGATGATAAAAGGCTCGCTCGTGTATGTCTACGCGCTGGCCGGAATGAATGACAAAGCGCGCGCGGGACTCGATGAACTGAAGACGCTGGAAAAAGAGAGTTTCGTTTCGCCTTTTTACCTTGCGCTGATTCACATGGCTTTAAGAAAAAATGACGAGGCGTTCGCTTATCTCGAAAAAGCTTATGAAATGCACGATAGCAGTCTGCCTCTGCTTAAAGTTGATGCCCGGCTCGACCCGCTTCGCTCTGATCCGAGACTGACAGATATGATGTTACGAATCGGACTGGTGTAACGACGCGCCATTAATCAGACCATAAGTCGATGTTCTGCCCAATGCCGCGCTCGCGCGCCAGATTATACAATCGCAGCGCAGTCGAGATGTCTTCAAGCGCGATGCCGTTCGATTTAAAAATCGTGATGTCATCATCGCTCGCGCGACCGGATTCGCGGCCTGCGATGATGCGCCCCAACTCGGTCACGGATTCCCAGCTTATAACGCCGCGCTCTATCGCAGGCATCAGGTCGCCAGCTTCGATGCGCGATTGCTCTATCGAATCAACCGCTATGACGCTGGCGCGTCGAATCGTGTCAACGTCAATCTCGGCCTTAGACAAAAAATTAGACCCAGCGGCGTTGATGTGCGTGCCCGGCTCTATCCATTCGCCTTTCAGCACAGGCTCGCGCGCAGATGTCGCGGTCGCGATTATCGAACAGTTGCGCGCAGCCTTTTCCGGCGAATCAACCGGCACAACTTCACAGCGCAGCAGCGTGGACATCCGTCGCGCGAATGCTTCGCGGCGTTCCCCGTCGCGGCTATAGACTCTGGCCGTTTTGATCTGCCGCACTGCGCAGATTGCCATCATCTGGCTTTCGGCCTGCCACCCGCTGCCATAGATTCCGAGCGTGTCCGAAGTTTCCTGCGACATGTACTTTGTCGCAACGCCCGAAGCCGCGCCCGTTCTCATCTGGCCTAAACGATCAGCTTCGATCATCGCCAGCATGTCGCCGTTTTCGCCGTCGTAGAGCAATACTAAAAACCGCGCGCCTTTGCGCGATACTGTATAAATTTTCGTGCCCACTATACCGAGCCGTTTATCACCGGCAGCCATGACGTGCAACTGCGAAGCGGGCATCGCTACACGATAACGTGGCCGGTTGGTCGCTCGGCCTTCAGCCTGATCGCGCAACACTTCTTCGACCGCTTCAATTGCCACTCGGATGTCGAGCAGTTCGGTCACGTCTTTTTCTTTGAGTAGTAAAGTCATAAGCGTTGAATGATAGATTTATCTCCCCGGCGCTCTGTAGCCTGATCGCGCGCGAACTGTTGCGCCCGGCGAGCGGGCTTCGACTCGTATTGCGCGCCAGCGACCATCATGCGCCGTGTTGTTCGAGTAATAACTTATCGAATACTGCGAGCGCAGGTCATCAGCCACCTGTTTGTAAACTTCCGCCAGATCAAAGAGACTGCGGACAGGATAATCGCGCCCGCCCGTGCGCTCAGACATCTCGCGCAATTCGCGCCGCGCTATCTTGTATAGCCCTTCATTTATTTCGCGTCGAGTCTCAGGCATCATCAACTCGCGCGGGCGATGACGCTCTATCGAATCCTTGTCGTATGTGTCGTAGTAACGATCAATCTGGCTCTGCCCAAAATTCAAATAGCCCGCGTCTGTTCGAGGCTTGAGCAATCCGGCAAGCGTCGCCTGCTCCGTGTTGAGTTCTAGAAAGTAGATCGAAGCCTGAGATTTTTCGACCAGCGCCGCGATGGCTTTGTAACCTTTGAGGCTGCTTGAATCAACGCCGTCCGACATGCACACGATAGCCTTGCGCCCTTCGACATCTTTGAGCGGGCTATCTTCGACGGCCAGATACAGCGCATCGTAAAACGATGTTCCGGTTTTTGCGGTGAACTGGTAAGAGTCGCCGCCTTCGGCAGCGGCTATTTGATCTATCTCAGTTTCAACTCTGGCGCGCGTGTCAGAGAACTCAGCTATCATTTCAATATCGCGGCTGAAGACTATTACGCCCACGCGATCATCTGCGCGCAACTCCGCCAGAAAGTTTTTCGCAGCCTTCTTCATCAGCGCAATGTCGTCGCGCGTCGAGCCTGATATGTCCAGCATCAGCATCAACGTGAAAGGCTCTTCGGTCGCGGCGAAATGCGTGATCTTCTGTTTCGCGCCGTCTTCATAGATGATGAAGTCTTCGGCCTTCAGCGATTTGACCGCGCGCCCGCTGCGATCAGTGACCGAAGCAGTGATTGACACAAGGTCTGTTTTGAGACGAATTGGTTCGTCCTTATCTTGTTCCGGGTCTTGCGCGCGCGCAGCCATCGGCGCAAACAGTATGATTGCCAGCAGGGATAAAGAGAGTCTTACGGCTTTTGTCATCACTCAGCTTCACTTTCGGCCTGATATGTAAATCCTAGCCCAGAACAAGGCAAAAAGAAACGATGAATGATGAACGAAAGAGAGATTCTTAATTCATCATTCCGCGTTCATACTTCATCATTTCTTCCGCTTGGCTTCCCGGTGTGTTATGTTTTTTCTTAGCGGCATTCATCTTTGAAAGCGAAAGACTATTATCTTCATTTCGGGCGCGCAGCTATCATCACATACCCGGCGAGCCTTTCTAAATCACCAGCGATTTTCAAATCGCTCATCACCAGTGACGGCGCGCCCTTGATCACTTCGACATCGGCGCTTCACTTTTTTGGAGAAGACATGAGCAAAGTTAAAGAAGGAGACAACGTATCACTTCACTATACGGGCACACTCGACGACGGCACAGTATTCGATTCATCTGAAGGAAAGGAGCCGCTCAATTTCAAAGTCGGCGCAAGCCAGGTCATACCGGGCTTTGAAAACGGAGTGATGGGCATGGAGCTAGGCGAGTATAAAGAGATCAAGGTCTTGCCCGCTCAAGCCTACGGCGATTATTACGAAGAACTCGTGAAGGTAGTGCCGCGCGCAGCCTTTCCGCCGGAAGTCACGCCCGTAGTCGGAATGACTTTCGAGATGGAGCTGCCGACTGGAGAGGACATGTCCGTCACAATAATTGATGTCGAAGGCGATGAAGTGACGCTTGACGCCAATCACTTGCTCGCAGGCGAAACGCTCAACTTCAAAGTGCGCGTGGTAAGCATCAACGAAGACAAGTTGCCGAATTAATTTTAGGAGCAACCACTTTGCCTGATGACATCAGGGTCGGGATAGATACCGGCGGAACATTCACAGATTTTGTCGTTGCGAAAGGCTCGCGCATCACATCTTTCAAAGCGCCTTCGACTCCGCACAATCCTGCTCGCGCAATACTCGATGGGCTGGCGCGCATAATCCGAGAGACCGCCAGCCACCCCTCAGAGATAGTTCACGGCACAACGGTCGCCACTAACGCCTTGCTCGAACGCAAAGGCGCGCGCGCGGCGCTCATCACGACCGAAGGGTTCGAGGATGTTATCGAAATAGGTCGCCAGGCGAGACCGGAAATCTATAACCTGATGGTCACGCGCCCCGCTCCGATTGTTCCGCGCGAACTTCGATTCGGCGTCGTAGAACGCACAGGCCCGGACGGCTCGATAATCACAGAGCTTGACGAGACCGGCCTCAAAGAAACGATCAATCGAATTAGAAACCCCGAACACAAAATCGAATCGGTCGCAGTGTGCCTGCTCTTCTCATTTGCCAATCCTGCGCATGAAGAGTTGATCGCGCGCGCGCTCGAATCCTTTGGCAAGCCCGTGTCGCTCTCTCACAAAATACTGCCTGAGTATCGCGAATACGAGCGCACATCAACAGTAGTCATCAACGCCTATCTTGTTCCCATCATGTCGCGCTATCTGCATTCGCTCAGCGAAGAAGTACGGGCCAGAGATTGGGGGCGCCTCCATCTCCGAGTCATGCAATCAAACGGCGGGTCTGTGTCGGCGGCGACTGCGGCATCAGAGCCCGTGCGCGCGATACTATCAGGCCCGGCGGGTGGAGTTGTTGGCGCGCTGAGGGTCTGCGCCGCTGCCGGAATCCGAGACATTATCACGTTTGATATGGGCGGGACTTCGACCGACGTTGCGTTGTGTAGCGGCGAGGCTCGCACTACGAACGAAGCGCTGATAGCAGGGCTCCCCGTGGCAGTCCCGATCATTGACATTCACACGGTCGGCGCAGGCGGCGGCTCAATCGCGCGCGTTGACGAAGCGGGAGCGCTGCGCGTGGGGCCAGAATCGGCGGGCGCTGATCCCGGCCCTGCCTGTTACGGGCGCGGCGAAGAGGTCACGGTTACGGATGCCAATCTCGTGCTCGGTCGTTTCGGCGGCGCTGACTTGTTAGGCGGTGATATGCGACTTGATGTTGAGCGGGCGCGAGCGGCTCTCACAAAACTCGCCGCAGAGATGTCCGGGTACAGCGAGAAGCGAGTCACAGTTGAACGTGCCGCGCTCGGAGTCATTCGGGTGGCGAACGCAAACATGGAATCGGCGCTGCGCGTCGTGTCGGTCGAGCGAGGACGCGACCCGCGATTGTTCTCACTTGTCAGCTTTGGCGGAGCAGGCGGCTTGCACGTGTGCGAGCTTGCGGCTTCGCTCAGAATTCCTCGCATCATCGTGCCGAATTCGCCCGGTACGCTTTCGGCGCTCGGCGTGCTGTTGGGCGATGTAGTAAAAGATCACTCGCGCACGGTGATGATGGAGACTCGAAACACAGACCTGCGCGCGATTGAAAAAAGGTTCGCCGCGCTCGAACGCGAAGCCGCGCGCGATCTTGCGAGCGAAGGCTTTGCTAAAGATAAAATGAAGCTGACCAGATCAGTCGCCATGCGCTACATCGGCCAGTCGTTCGAGATAAACGTCCGTTGGGGTCAAAAATTTGAAGCGGCTTTTCACCGCGCGCACCGCGAGCGATACGGTTACGCAGATACCTCTCGCCCGACCGAGATTGTGCATCTTCGCGTGCGAGCCACAGGTTTAACCGACAAGCCGCGTATCACGCGTTCATCTTCAAACAAATCTCGCAAGGTCGAGCCTTCTCACACCGCAAGCGTCTATCTGAACGAGCGAGCCGCGCGCGTGCCTGTTTACGCGCGCGGAGACTTGAACGCGGGCGCAAGTTTTCGCGGCCCGGCCATCATCACTGAATACAGTTCGACTACGCTCGTTCCCGCAAACCGGATGATTGAGGTTGATTCGTGGATGAACCTGATCATCACCTGACAAACATAACTCTATCGAATCGGCATTGAAGCAGCATTCGGATAGTTGAATTGAAAGAGGCTATCATCGAGTTCTTCGGGTTGCTTTACATTGGAAAGCACGATTGTCCTCGTTACTGTTTTTTGCACTATCTCGAACTTCATAGGAAAGTAGTTCCCGTTCACTTTGGTCACTGACATGATGATATATTCGGTATCGCCCGGCTCTTTGGGCACGGCTTTGATGGCTGTATATCCGCCTCTTTTAGGGAGCAGCTTTAAATCATAATTGCCGGTCAGCATCTCCGTAGGGTCAAAATAATACATGGGATATTTATCCATCACCGTCTGGAGGCTGGTCTCAATGATCTTGTTGATCTTCGGCACATACACTTTGACTTCAACGCCTTTGATTAGAATGTCCGGGCCGGAATCTTTGAACTTAATGCGAAACCACCTGTCATCATCTTCGCTACGCTTCCAATAAAAAGTCCCCGACCAGACCGTATTTTGCTTCACATCACTTCGTTGAGTCGTAGTCACACTTATATTGGATTGCAAAGTGTCGAAGCTCAGATCGGAAATAGCAATGGCTATCTGTTGAGCAAGTCCGGCTGATTTTTGAGGTGCCCGAAAGCGTGTCATCAAACGCGCCTTCGGGCTGGTCAGGCGGTACTGATTTATTTTCACAGAACCTTGTGCGTACGCGCGCTCGCCGACAAAGACTGCGATCAGCAATGCAGTAAACAGTGCTGAGTATGCGCGGGCATTCTTCTTTATTATCACGTCATTTCTCCGTTTGACTTGAATGTGAAACGGAGAGTTTAAGCTAAAGGCGCTAATACTGCCAGTTGACGTTTACGAATCCTGTGCCGCTTGTGGGCACAGTGTAGCTGTGATTGCTGCCCGCTTCCCATGTCACAGCGCCGCCTGAAGTAATCTTGATGAATTTGAACTGAATCGTCTGCCCTGCAGGCACGCTCACATTCAGAAACCAGTTCGGATAGTTGGGCGCATTCATCGGCCCGATAGCAGCGTCCCAGGTCGTGCTCCAGTTGCTCAGTTCAACCGTGTTGCCGGTCAGAAATATGTAGTCGCCGACCGTCGTCGGCGATGCGTTGTTGACCGTGAACGTTACAGGGATGAGCTTTGCCGCAAGCGCCGTGAACTGTATGACGTTTGAAACCTGCGCGCTTGTGTTCGTCACGGTGACGGTATAATTTCCGTTCGTTATCGAGGGGACGTTTACGACTATCTTCGACGGCGACCATGAAACAACCGTAGCCGTCGTCGTTCCGAATTTCACAGTGCCGGTTGCCGCGCCGAAGTTATTGCCGCCTATCGTTACTTTCACGCCGGGTTGAGCCGAGGTCGGGCCAATCGAGCCGATCTCAGGCGGAGCCGCGCCTTCCGTAAAGCTCCATACTGCTATGGCGTGCGCGCCCAAAGTGAAACTATTCACGGGGTTGTTTCCGCCTGTGCCTGAAGTCACTGTGATCGAATTGCCCCCGAACGAACCGCTGAGATAATCCGAGCGCGCTCCCGCAGGAAGCGAAGTGTAGAGCCCGCCGATTGAGTAGGATGTCGTTTCGTTTTTGTTGATCGCTACGAGCACGACGTTGTTGAAGAACTTTCTCTCGTAGATGTACACATCGTTGTTGAGCCATCGCTGGCTCATCGAGCCATAGGCTATCGCAGGATTGTTCTTGCGCAAGGATGACAACTGGTTTATGAGCGAATAGGCGGTTGTGGAAGTTGAAAAACTGTTCATCATCGGGCGATTGTACGGGTCGCCGCCGCCGCTCGTGTCATCGTGCAGGTATTGTTCGGTGCCATAGTAGATGCACGGAATGCCGCGACTGGTCAGTATGAATGCCAGCGCCTCGCGCAGCCGGTTTTGATTGTTGTTGAGCGAGAGGAAGCGCGTCATGTCATGGTTGTCAATGAAGGTGACGAGGTCTTCTTTCCATGTGAAGTTGCTCGCCTCTGTCGTCAGCACCGAATCTATTTCAGAAAAGTTCGCGTTGCTGCCGAAGACGTTGCGAATGGCCGTGTTGAGCGGGAAGTCGAGAAGCGAGATGCCGCTTCGGTTGGCGAACTTGTACGAATCGCGATAGAGCGGGTCTGAGGTGTTGCCCTGATACCACTCGCCGAACAAAAAGCTGTCGCCGTATGTGTAGATCGAATTCGCGAGGCTGTATTGCCAGCCCCAGGTCACGTGCTTGACCGCATCAATGCGAAAGCCGTCAACGCCGTGCTGTTGAAAAAGCTGCGCCGCTGCTTTCATGTAAGCATCCATCGTCGCGTGTTCCTGATTGATGTCGGCAAGGTCGAACAGCGTGTAATACTGAACCTGATAGCGATCATCCCAATTACTTATATTGGGATTGTGATGAAAGTAGCCGTTGCTGTCGCTCGTGAAGTTGCCGAGAAACGTCCCGTTGTCGTAGATCGCGCCGAACTCGCCTGCGTTATCCTGATTCGTGTGGTTGGGCGCAAAATCAACTATCACTTTGATGTTGTTGCTGTGAGCAGCAGTCACCAGATTATCGAACGCCGTCCAGGCATTACTCGTGTCGCCTGAATGCTCTTCGACTTTCTTGAAGTCTCGGCCCTGATAGCCATGATACGGAGCAGTCGGATTGCCGCCGCCATCGGGTATGTTGACATTGAGGTTGTCAACGGGCGGCGAAATCCATATGGCCGTAACGCCCATGCCCGCAAGGTAAGACATCTTCGCCTGAATGCCCGCGAGGTCGCCTCCCCAGTAAGCCCGCCAGTTCGTTTTAGTAGAATCGTACATCCCAGAGCTTTGCGCAGGGTTGTTGTTCGTGCTGCTGCCGTCGAA
>DATEKX010000760.1:0-8466 GCA_035277165.1 Blastocatellia bacterium
CGCCTTAGGCGCGCGGCGCATTCAAATAATCAGGCAACTGCTTACTGAAAGCCTGTTGCTTTCAATCATCGGCGGCGCGCTCGGTTTGGTCTTCGCGTTGTGGTGCAGAGACCTGCTCATCGGTTTCAGTCCCGGCAACATTCCGCGACTGGATGAAATCAGTCTCGACGGGCGCGTGCTTGGATTTACGGTCGGAATAACGTTGCTGACGACTCTGCTCTTTGGGCTTGTGCCAGCGTTGCAGGCATCGAAGCCCGACCTGACAACTGCGCTCAAAGAGTCTGGACAAAAAGGCGGCGGAACATTTCAAGGCCGCAGGTTGCGCAGCGCGCTGGTCGTCGCTGAAATCGCGCTTTCGCTGGTGCTGGTCATCAGCGCGGGATTGATGATCAGAAGTTTTCTGAAACTGCAAAAAGTTGATCCGGGATTTAAGGCCGACAACCTGCTGACAATGCGAATCTCGCTGCCCGGCATAAGGTATCCCGAAGACAGTAATGCAAGAACTTTTTTCGAGCAGGCGCAAGAGCGAATCAAGAACCTGCCCGGCGTCGTTTCGGTCGGCGCAACGACTACGCCTCCGCTGAAAGGCTATCGCTGGACGGGCGACATGACGATTGAAGGTCGCTCGCCCGAAGATTACGCTCGCGAAATCCGGCACAAAGAGATCACTAACGATTACTTCCGAGCGATAGGCATTCCGCTCGTGAGCGGACGATTCTTCGATCAGTCGGACAACGATAAAGGGCTTCAGAGTGTGGTAGTCAACGAAGCGCTTGCCCGACAGTATTTTTCCGGCGAAGACCCAATCGGCAAGCGAGTCAAATTCGGCAAGCCTGAATCCAACAGCCCGTGGGAGGTGATAGTCGGCGTTGTCGGGAACGAAAAACAGGATAGTCTCGGCAAAGATGTCAAACCGGAAGTCTACAAATCGCATTTGCAGGACGCGCAATCGGAAATGACTCTTGTAATGCGAACAGCGGTTGATCCGAGATCGCTTGTTGACGCGGTGCGATCAGAGATTCGCGCGATGGACAAAGACCTGCCGCCTTTCGACATCAAGACGATGAACGATCTATTGTACACCTCGGTCGCGCGCGAGCGATTCACGATGTTGTTGCTTGCGATCTTTGCCGGACTCGCGCTCGTGCTTGCGGGGATTGGCATCTACGGCGTGATTAATTATTCTGTCGCGCGGCGCACGCGCGAAATCGGCATTCGCATGGCGCTTGGCGCAGACTCTAAAGCTGTGTTGAGACTCGTCGTCGGGCAAGGATTAAAGCTTGCCGTCGCAGGCGTAGCGATAGGGATTTTTGCGGCACTGGCGCTGACACGTTTGATGTCGAGTTTGTTGTTCGGCGTAAGCGCGATTGATCCGCTGACATTCACAGGCGTTTCGCTGATTTTGATAACGGTTGCAGTCGTGGCCTGTTCGATTCCTGCGCGACGAGCAACAAAGGTTGATCCGATGGAAGCCCTCCGCTACGAATGATATATTAAGAACCTGAGATTCGAGGTTTCAAATTTGAAATCTCGAATCTCAGATCGTTCTATATCTTCGCTTCTTAATTAAACCTCGCTGTGGACGATTGAGAGCAAACAAACTATGAGCAACGCGACGAACACAGAAACCAAAGTTATGCGATTGCGCTACGCAGGCGATGAAGCTTTCGTAGCAGAATCGCAGAGCGGGCACGCGATTGTTACCAGCTTCGCTCACGACAAGGTGACGGCTCCTACGCCGATGGAATTGCTGCTGATCGCGCTCGGCGGCTGCACGGGCGCTGACGTTGTTTCGATATTAGAGAAGAAACGTCAGCGCGTGACCGCTTACGAAATCGAAGTGCGCGGCGAGCGGCGAGCGGAGCACCCGCGCATCTATACAAGCATCGAAGTTGTGCATCGCTTTCGAGGTCACAAAGTGGACCCTAAAGCAGTCGCGCACGCTATCGAATTATCCGAAACGAAGTATTGCAGCGTTTCTGCGATGCTCGCAGTCGCCGCAAAGATAACTACTCGACATGAAATAACAGAAGAAGAGCAATAGATAGTCGCGCGTCGAACGTGTTAGCATGTTGTCATAAGGAAGCATCGAATTATGGCAGCACCAGTCACACTGAAAGAACTTCTCAAAACCTACACAATCGAAGGCGAGATTTGTGAGCAACTCGAAGGCGGCAGGATAAAGTGTTATGCCTGCGGCCATCGCTGTTTAATCTTGCCGGGGCTGGACGGCATCTGCCGCGTGCGTTACAACGAAGGCGGGCGATTGATGGTCCCAGCCGGTTACGTCGGCGCGATTCAATGTGACCCGACTGAAAAGAAACCTTTCTTCCACGCCTATCCCGGCTCGCTCGCCTTAACATTCGGCATGCTCGGATGCGACTATCATTGCTCTTATTGTTTCACTGGTAACACGATGGTTACAACGAATCGTGGTCCGGTTACGTTGTCGGAAGCATTCGACTCTGCGCAGAAAATCGAACGTAACAATGAAGCTGAGATTGCTTATCCCAATGACTTGGAAGCAGTCGCCGCTTCGGGAACTCTTAGGAAAGTAAGAGCCGTATTCAAACATACATACAAAGGGCGATTGGCAGTCATTCGACCTTATTATTTGCCAGAACTGCAATGTACGCCTGACCACCGGGTATATGCAACGGATGATGTTGCGAAACCGCCGGAACCGATCCCGGCTCGAAACCTCACACAGAATCATTATCTGGCGATACCACGCCATTATTCTTTTTCCGCGCTCCAAGAGTTAAGCACTTTCGAGATGTTGAACCACCATAAAGTCACTTACCGCATACCCTGGAATTTATCCGCGACTGAACGACAAGCTATCTTAGCTGCTACGGCTGATGGCAAGTCATCTCGTGAAATTGGCGCGGCAATTGGCAAAGACCCATCTTATATCAGGCATATTCGAAGTAAGGCTGCGCGAGGCTTGTTACTGGAAGAAAGATCAGGCGGGCCGATTCTTGAAGAAGGGCTGCTTCGTTTTCCAAACGAACACCGCCCCGGGATACCGGCAACTGTTGCGCTCGATGCGGACTTTGCAAGCTTACTTGGCTATTATTGCGCCGAAGGTTGTGTTACGCGCAGTAAGGATCGGCCCAATAGCTATAATCTAAATTTCAGCTTTTCTCATTCCGAATCCCACCTTGTTGAGCGCGTTCGCATCCTTCTCGATAAATGTTTCGGCGTTGAAAGTTATCCGGTGAAGCGCCCGACAACATTAGCGGTTTCAGTTGGAAAAACTTCGGCAGCATTCTTGTTTAAATCGTTGGCGGGCGGACGATCACATGAAAAGCGCGCGCCTCAGATATTATTCAATGCGCCTGAACAAGTGATTCGAGCTTTCATTGATGCGTACATCGAAGGCGATGGGCATAGATATGAAAATGGTAAAGTGAGCGCCACGACTGTATCAAGAGAACTCGCATATGGAATAGCATGGCTGGCGTTGAAGCTTGGTCATTTGCCTTCGCTATATGACGCGCCTATGGATGAGGCTGGTTTCGTGTTGAACCGGCTAGTTAAAAGATCGCCGCATCAATACACTGTGGTTTGGTACGAGAACGCAACTGTAAAGCGCAAAGTAATCGAAAGTCCAGATTACTATTTAATCCCAATCAGAAACATTTCATTCACTGAATATGAAGGTAGCGTGTTCAACATGGAAGTCGAAGAAGAGCACAACTACCTTGCGGGCTTCTTCCTGGTAAAAAATTGTCAGAACTGGGTTACGTCGCAGGCATTGCGCGACCCGAAAGCTGTTGCTCCGCCGCGCGAGGTTTCGCCTGAGCAAATGGTTCAGATCGCACATAAACATGGCGCGCGATTGGTTGTGTCGAGCTATAACGAACCGCTCATCACCAGCGAATGGGCCGTTGAGATTTTTAAGCAGACCAAGCCTGCGGGCTTCGTGTGCGGCTATGTCTCGAATGGCAACGCGACTCCCGAAGTGCTCGATTACATTCGCCCGTGGGTTGATCTTTACAAGATCGATTTGAAAGGATTCGATGACCGGAACTATCGCAAGCTCGGCGGTGTGCTCGAAAATGTTTTAGACACGATCAAGATGGTTTACGAGCGCGGCTTCTGGCTTGAGATTGTGACTCTCGTAATTCCCGGCTTCAACGATTCAACTGACGAACTCAGGCGAGCCGCCGCGTTTATCGCAGGCGTTTCGCCTGACATTCCCTGGCACGTCACGGCTTTTCATAAAGATTACAAGATGACGGGACCTGACAATACTTCAATCGAGACTTTGATTCGCGCAACTGAGATAGGTTATACGGCGGGACTCAAATTCGTTTACGCAGGCAATCTGCCCGGTCGCGTAGGCCAGTACGAAAACACTTTTTGTCCTGAATGCAAAACTGCGCTCGTCGAACGATACGGCTTTCACGTTTTGAAGAACCGAATCAAAAACGGCGCGTGTCCTCAGTGCAGCACTGTAATTCCCGGTCGCTGGGAGTGACCGCGAAACCCGCCTCGCTAATCAGCATTGCTCGCTGCCGCGTGCGCGTTGCCTTTATACATCACCTGAACGATTGAATGGCGAGTGGTGTCTGCAAGCGCATCTTCAACTCTTGATACTGGAGACGGCCCGCCTTCTTCCGTTATTAAATGCTCGATGAATTCGTCCTGAAGCCGCCGGTAAGCGTGCACGCCACCATCGGAATTGAATACCGCAAACAACAGCGGCCCTTGCGTCTTCGTGTAAGCTATGCCGACAAGCGTGCTGACTCCGTTGTCGAGCGACACGAGCGTTCCTGTTTTTGCGATGACAGAGCCGCGAACATTATCACTCTCGAATCTCCCGCGAAGCGTGCCCGTATCAATGCCCGCGACGGGCATCACATCTTCGGCTTTTAACGAATAGTTCGCGAGCGTGCTCAACAAAGCGCGCAGCATCTTCAGCGAAGCTCTTGGCGTGATGCGGTTGAAGTCGAGGCCCGACGTGCGGCCAACGTAAATCTCGCTATCGCGCAGCCCTGTCTGTTTGATCAGAAAGCTCTGCACAGATTGCGGGCCGCCAACAGATTCACCTATCACTTCTGCGATGGCGTTGCTGCTGTGCGCGTTTTGATAAAGCAACAGGCGCACGAGTTCTTCCGAGTAATGAGCAAGCAGAAGCGTGCCCGATTTATCGCCAAAGACCGTCGAGCCATCTATCCTGATTCCCGCGCGCTGAATCGCCGCGCGAAGTTTTGCCGCCGAAGTTTCGCGCGATAGATTCGAGCGATAGCCCGTTGCGAAATAGTAAAACGGCCCCGCAATCCGCAGCGCTCCTGTGACGCGCGAGATGCCCAGACGCGAAAGCTCGACGGCTACGTCCTGCGCATCTTGAGTCGAAAACATCGGATCAGCATTTCCTTCAACGACAAGGTCGCCTTCGAGTTTGCGCGCGGCGTGATCAATAACACCGTCGGCAAGAATGTTTGTGCGATAGCGATAATCCGGCCCGAGTTTCGACAACGCGACAAGCGAAGTCGCGAGCTTCATCACAGATGCGGGATTAAATGTTATATCAGGATTGTGCTCGGCGAACGTTTTCTGGCCGTCGAGTGATTCAATCAAAACTCCTTGATCGTCAAGGCTCTGGCCGCGTGATGCAAGGTCTTCTTTGTACTCTGATAAAGAGTGAAGCGAGATTAGCTGTTGAGGCGGCAGCGGCGGCGGAGTGAAAGCCTGTGGTGATTCCAACTGCGCCTCGCGAGGCGGCAGCAGAAATATGACGACCGGAACCAGTAATAATAAGATGATCGGGAGAAATAATAACTTTTTCAAAGCTTCGGCTGTCCTGTCTGTGTGATCGGCTTTGCAGCCCGCATCCACCTCCTGCGGTTTGATTATACGAAACGTGCGCGGTACTTTTCCACTTGAAATGCGTAAGGGCGACCCCGAACATCGTCGCCCTTACGCAATAACTTATCACCTGCGAATAACTTTAATACTTCGCAAGCTCAAGCGCCTTCGCATAAACATCTTCGACCTGCGGCAATATTACGCGCTCAAGAATCTTCGAGAAAGGAACAGGAGAAAATTCAGAGCCAACGCGCATGATCGGGCCATCCAGGCAATCGAAGCATTTCTCTGCGATCTGCGCTGCAACCTCAGCGCCGAATCCGCTGAACACTTTATCTTCGTGCACGACCAGAGCCTTTCCGGTCTTGCGAACGGATTCGATCACCGTATCTATATCGAGAGGCACCAGCGTGCGTAGATCAATGACTTCAGCTTCGATGCCGTGTTCGTCTTTCAATTGAGTCGCGGCGCGCATGCACCAGTGAACCGTCGTGCCATAGCTGATGATTGTCATATCGTCGCCTTCGCGGCGGATGCGCGCTTTGCCGAACGGAATCTCGAAGTTCTCGCCGGGATTCGACGCTTTGGCAAACACCTGATTGTAGAGATATTTCGGCTCAAGGAAAAACGTGATGCCGCGACTGCGAATCGCGTGGCGCAGCAATCCCATCGCATCATCAGCAAACGCGGGAACAACTACGCGCAATCCGGGAAGCGTCGTGAAGGTGGCTTCGAGGTTTTGAGAATGGTAAAGCCCGCCTCCGATGTTTCCGCCCGATGCAAGACGCATAACGATGTTAGGCACGAACTGGCCGTTCGAGCGATAGTAGTCATGCGAAGTGTCAACAATCTGCTCCATCGCGGGCCAGACGTAATCGGCGAACTGCGCGGCCTCAATCACAACCCACACGTCTTCGCGGAAACGCGCAAAGCCGTTCGCCGTGCCTACGATGAAGTCTTCGGCTATCGGCGCGTTGAAGACCCGGCTCGGCCCGAACTCCTGCTGCATCCCTTTAGTCGCGTTGAAAACGCCGCCTTTGTCTTTCGACGCTACGTCCTGTCCCCAGAGAAACGTGTTCGGATTGCGGCGAAATTCCTGCTTCAGCGTTTCGTTTATGGCTCCCAGCAAAGTGATAAGCTCGCCGCCCGTTGCCGGTGTCATTGCTGCGGATTCGATAGGCGCTTCATCGGGCAGAACGTAAAGCGTTGCGGTCTTCGTATCAGGGTCGGCGGAAGCCTCGGCTTTCGTAGCGGCTTCTTCGACCAGCGTCTTGTTCTCTTCTTCTATCGCCAGCAGCGTGACTTCTTCGACATCTTCCACGTTGAGCAGGTGCAACCTGAGTCGCTCGTAAGGATCGAAGGTGCGAACCTGCGCCAACTCTTCGGGGCTTCGATACAACTCGTGGCGGTCAGAGTTCGAATGCGCGTGAATCCTTTCGCAGAAAGCATGTACGAGCACAGGGCCATTGCCGCTGTGGACGTGATCGGTAGCCTTGCGCATGGCTTTCATCGCATCGAAAGGATTTGTGCCGTCGCAGTTAATGATCGTAAGTCCGCGCAATCCGCGATAATTTTCTGACACTATGGGATTCGCCGTTTGTTCGCTTACCGGCACTGAAATGCCGTAGCCGTTGTTTTGCACTACAAAAATAACGGGCAGGTTTTCGCGGCTTGCTCCGTTCAACGCTTCGAACACGTAGCCTTCCGAGCAAGACGATTCGCCCTGACTCGAATACACAATGGCATCGACGTCGTAATACTTCACAGCGCGCCCAAGTCCCGCCGCGTGCTGAGTGTGATTGCCCGTCGCCGAAGAAACGTTCCATATGCCTATGGGAATCTTCGCGAAGTGATTGCTCATGTGGCGACCGCCCGAAGCCACGTCATCGGCTTTCGACAATCCGTTTAGAATGATTTCGTATGGCGTCAGACCTCCCGCAAGGCATGTCAGCATATCGCGATAGTAAGGGAACAAAAAATCTTTGTTCGGTCGGAAAGAAAGCCCCAGCGCGATCTGTATTCCATCGTGGCCTGCGTGTGATGCGTGATAAGACCAGCCCTTGGCCTGCCTCAGATAGTTTCGCGCCTTATCGTCAAGCAGTCGGCCTTGATGAATCAGCCTATACCACTCCAACTGCTTTTCAATCTCGACCGTCCCTGGCGCGTCGGCCAGAGGTTTGTAAGGAAGCTGGGCAATGACATTTGCACTCATGATTATTTCCTCTCGTCTATTTGTCCTGGACCCTCTAGTTCATTCGTAACCGCTAAAACAACGCGGGGCAATAGCCCGAATCCTCGACTCAGGCTCTCAGTATCGAGCTTAATTTCGCTTGTAAGTTTTGATATAGGGCCGAGGCACATAATAGCTCGACTGATAAAAACCGCGTTGCCTTATTACATCCGCTTTGCTGCAACTTTTCGCGCTTGGCGAAAGTTAGCCAGCGCTCCCATTGTTAAGGTTTTCGTGTCATTTACATCAAAATAACATAGCAGAAATCCGGCCTATGAACAACTATTGTTTTTGTTGTGGGGGTGAACTTTTTGTAAAAGTTTGCGGTAAGCTTAATCAATGATTAGGTCAAACTTTGATGAAGATTTTTTTACGATAGAGGATGTGCATCGGAATATACATTAAAAGAATAAAAGCGA
>DATEKX010000761.1:0-4292 GCA_035277165.1 Blastocatellia bacterium
TCTATGCGAACGCCTGCAACCATAACTGGAACGCGATAGAATTTCTCGACCGTTTGCCGCTTGACCGGCTCGCATACGCCCACATCGCTGGCGGCATCACAAAAGCCGGACTTTATCACGACACTCATGCGCACAAGATTCCGGCAGGCGCTTTGGTCATGCTCGAAGAACTTTGCGCGCGCGTTGATATACCCGGCGTGATGCTCGAACGCGACGATCACTTTCCCGAAGAATCAGAACTCGTAGCAGAGATGTGCGCGATTGCCGAAGCTCGAAGGCGCGGCGCTCGGCGAAGAGAATCCGTCTATGCATATTGATGCGCGAAAAAAATTAGCAACGGCGCAACTGGAACTTGTGCTCGCGCTCGTCGGTCGCGAGCGCGCGACTGCAGAGTTTGATAGCGCACGCATTCAAGCGGCAGCAAACGCGCTCTTGCTCAAGCGCGCACGCTCAGTGGCTCATGCATGGCCGCAGCTCGCTCGCTCGCTCGGCGCGGCGTTCGATGAACGATTCGCGCAGTACGGCCAATCGCACCCCATCGAGCAACAAGGCAGTCCGCTTGCAGACGGCAGGTCATTCGTTCGCTGGCTTCGTCGCGCAGGCGCGCTCGCGGATGAAGCGTTGATTGAAACCATTCGATTTGATCTCTGCTACCACGTAAGAAGCGAAAAAATGATTGCGCGACGAAGTTTTTCATTCGGCGCAGGTCTGCTCAAACGACCGCTTCGATTCGTCGTTGCCTTTCGCCTGCCGCTGTTGGGCGAGCGATGGCTCAACATCCCTCTCAAGATTCTTTGAAACACTGCGCGCATTAGAGCGTGTAACAACCTGCCGAACAAGTTCAAAAGCGCAATTCGTTACGGTGGTTATACGTGCGCTAGTTGTGGTATGATTTTATTTGGTTGCGTTTGCCCCAGAACGCACAGGCCGACATTCAAATCGGATTCAATTTATGGCTGAATATGTTTGCCGCATAGGCACTCCCACAGGCGAGATCGTGACTCGCACTATCGAAGCGGCTGCGGAGCGCGAGCTTCGAGTGAAGCTCGAACGCGAAGGCTTCCGAATCTTTTCCATCGCCGCGCCGGGCGCGAAAAGCGTTCGCCGCGCGATGGGCGGCGAATCGAGCGGACGCAAGATAAAGACCGAAGATTTCCTGCTCTTCAATCAGCAGTTGTCAGCGCTGCTGCGCGCGGGACTTCCCATATTGCAAGCGATTGGCATACTTCGTAAGCGAGTTCCGAACGATCAGTTGAAACAGTTGCTTGAGAATGTAGAAGATAAAGTTCGCGCAGGCCACGCGCTATCACAAGCGTTCGCCGCTCAGGGCGACGCCTTTCCGAGAATCTACGTTGCTTCGATACTCGCGGGCGAACGATCAGGCTCGCTCGATGAAGTTTTGCTTCGATATGTGAGCTATCAGAAAACCATCACCGAAGCGCGGCGCAAGATTAAAAAATCGCTGACTTATCCGGCTGTGTTGATGAGCGCTTCGATCATTCTGGTTATGGTGCTCTCGACCTTTGTCATCCCGCAGTTCATGAAATTATATGAAGGCGTTGGCAACGATACGCTGCCGACCATAACGGTTGCGGTTGTCAGCATTGCTGAATTCATCAGCGGTAATCTCATCTGGCTTTTGCCTACGATTGCGGCTGCTATTATCTTTATCGTCTTCTGGCGGCGCACGCCGAACGGGCGACTCACAGTTGATCGTTGGATATTAAAACTGCCTATCGCGGGCGAAACTGTTCGCATGCTGACCACAACGCAATTCACGCGCAGTTTGGCCACGCTGCTTGCGGGCGGAATCACTTTGCCTGAATCGGTCGAAATTGCGAGCGAGTCAATTACGAATCGCGGCCTCAGAGAAGCAAGCAGCGGCATACTTGTCGGCATACGCGAAGGGCGACCGTTTACCGATAGCCTTGCGGCTGCGGGTTGGGTCGCTGAACTGGCGCTCGATATGATAGGCGTGGGCGAACGTTCAGGCGCGCTACGCGAGATGTTGGATGAAGTAGCTAATTTCTACGACTCAGAAGTTGACGTGCGGCTCAACGCGATAACGACTTTTATCGAGCCTATAATATTGATCTTCATGGGAAGCCTGGTGATGACGATACTGCTTGCGATGTACCTGCCGCTGTTCAACATGATAGGCAATCTCAGCGGAGGGCGCAGTTGAGCGCAATGGAGAAGTAATGGCTGAAACAATCGAACAGAGTAAGAATCAAGACCAGATAGTTTCGAGCGCGATGACTGCGCCTTCGGAAACAATAGCCGAGCGCAAGCCGTCGGAGATGTCGCAGGAAGAGATAGCTTCGCGCGAAAAAGCGCGCCGCTACCGTTTGCGTTACATCGATCTCCGCACGGAAGAGCCTGCCTATAGTCTCATTCACGAGCTTCCGGTCGAGTTGATGGTTCACCACTGCTTCGTACCTATGAGCCGCGAAGGCAATGTGCTTTATGTGGCGATGGCTGATCCGACCAACCTCGAAGTGATTGATGAAATCGAAGCGCAGCTTCACGTGCGATTAAGACCGGCGGTCGCCACGCAAACGGCTGTGGAAGATGCTCTCAAGCGAGGCGATACGGCTGCGCGCGTGCTTCAAGATGCTACGGCTGGATTTCGCTCAGAGCACATGGCTTTGGTGCGCGAGACGGATCAGGGCGAAGAGGTGCTCGACCTTGATCGCCTGACTGGCGACGACGAGATGTCGCCGATCATCAAGCTGGTTTACACGGTCGTGTTGAACGCGCTCGAACGACGAGCTTCCGATATTCACATCGAGACGCGAGACTCGGATGTAATAGTCAAGTATCGCATTGACGGCGCGCTTTATCGCGCGGCTGATCCGATTGACATCAATCATCATCAAACAATCGTGCAGCGCATCAAGGTCATGAGCGAACTCGACATAGCCGAGCGGCGCGTGCCTCAAGACGGCAGATTCCGAATAATGATGCGCGGGCGCAAGATTGACTTCCGCGTTTCGATCATGCCCGCCATACACGGCGAGAACGTTGTCATTCGTATTCTTGACAAAGAGCAGATCAACGAAGAGTTCCGCGACCTGAATTTGAACGTCGTCGGATTCGCCCCGCAGGATTTGAAAAAGTTTCGCAAGTTCATCGCAGAGCCTTACGGCATGGTGCTGGTGACCGGGCCGACGGGTTCGGGTAAAACGACTACGCTTTACGGCGCGCTAAACGAGATCAAGAACGAAGAAGACAAAATCATCACCATCGAAGACCCTGTCGAATATCAGCTTCAAGGCATCACACAGATTCCCGTCAACGAGAAGAAGGGGTTGACCTTCGCTCGCGGTCTTCGCAGCATACTGCGCCACGACCCGGACAAGATAATGGTCGGTGAAATCCGCGACTCCGAAACTGCGCAGATAGCCATTCAGTCTGCGCTGACGGGCCACCTGGTCTTTACGACTGTCCACGCCAACAACGTCATTGACGTTATTGGCCGATTCCTCAACATGGGAGTCGAGCCTTACAACTTCGTTTCGTCTTTGAACTGCGTGCTGGCTCAACGGCTCGTCAGGATGCTTTGCACTCATTGCAAGCGCCGCCATCAACCGACTGATCTTGAATTAACCGAATCGGGGTTGAACCCTGATAAATATCGCAGTGAGTTTTTTTACGCTTCGGTCGGCTGCGAAGTATGCAACTTCACAGGTTACAGAGGCCGCACGGCGATACACGAACTGCTTAATGTGACCGACGGTATACGCGAGATCATACTTGAGCGGCGACCCGGCTCCGAAGTGCGCCGCACTGCAAGGGCAGAAGGATTGACGAGCCTTCGCGAATCCGCTCTTGCAAAGTGCTTTTTAGGCGTGACCACGCTGCACGAAATCAACCGCGTCACGTTCGTCGAGTGACCGGATAAACGCTGAAAGTATGTTTATTTTGAAACCGAAGCGTGGTAGAGTAGTTTAACCAAGCAGACACTCTTATAAGGTAGCGAAGCCCTCACAAGGGTTCAGGCAGGCGATCAAGCCGCCAGCCGGTTTTCAAGGGTGCATTTTACAAGTGGGGAAATCCATATCGAGGTATTTTGTTATGGCAAGCAATAAGCTGAAGATTCGACAAGTTGTAGCGCTGGCGTTAATGATGATGATGATTATGCCAGTCGCCACACTGGCCGCCGATGGCAAGAAGCATTTCAAACAGGGGATGAAGTACGAAGAGAATCAGCAATGGGACAAAGCCGCTGAACAATTCGCACTGGCCGCTGCTGAAAAGCCATCCAACATCGAATATCAACTCCATCTTCA
>DATEKX010000762.1:0-3110 GCA_035277165.1 Blastocatellia bacterium
CATCACAGGCCGCTTGAAACATTGCTTGAAATCGTTGGATAAAAATCGGTGTAATATTTAAATTCCGGTCAGACAAACATCAATTTTTCCTGCATTGTTCGGTCAATATTCTTCGTCATGTTATATTGACTGAAAGTTGAGCAATCCCAAATAAGGAGCCCCCGCGATGACGAACACAACTCTTATAGCTCACCGACCGGACGAGAAACAAAGCGGCTATCAACAACAGAAGAATAAAACAGCCATCGTCTTCGTTCACGGATATGGCGGCGATCCTAAAAAAACGTGGGGGAACTTTCCTGATCTCCTCAAGAACGACGCGCGGCTGAACGGCTGGGACATTTACAGCGTGGGATACACAACCGGATTCTGGTTCGACCTGATCGGAATCTGGAAAGCGGACCCGGACCTCGATGCGCTTGCGCTTATGCTGCGCACCATTGCGAACCTCTCTCCGCTTGACGAATACAAGCAACTGGCATTCATTGCTCACAGCATGGGCGGACTGATTGTGCAGCGCGCGCTGGTCGAGTATGACGAATTAACCCAGCGCGTGAGCCACCTCTTTCTTTTCGGGACGCCTAGCAATGGCTTGACCAAGTCTATCTATTTCAAGTTCTGGAAGCGACAGCTAGACGATATGGCCGAAGGCGGAGAATTCATCAACGAATTGCGCGATAAGTGGGAGGAAAAAATTGGCGATCACCCTCCGTTCGAGTTTTGGGTAGTGGCGGGCGATCAGGATGAATTCGTCCCGCGCAGTTCATCACTAGAACCTTTTCCGCCAGAGCGACAGGCCGTAGTGCTGGGCGATCACCTTCAAATCGTCAAACCCGTAGATGCAAAACATTTGGGCGTAAAGTTGGTGTTGAAAGGCTTGATAGGCAAAGCGGCGGCGAGCGGCCCCGGTAATGCATCGCGCGTAGCTATAGAGAAAGGAGAATTCCGCGAAACCGTCAAGTTGTTAGAACCAATTAAAGATGAACTCGATGAACAAGGTCTGGTCAGGCTCGCCCTCGCTTTGGAAGGGGTCGGTCGTCAGGAGGATGCGATAAAAGTTTTAGCACAAGCTCCGGGGTCTGATTACACTGATGCGGCAGGAGTCTTAGCCGGACGACTTAAACGCCGCTGGCTGGTCGAACATAAAGTTGCCGATGCTGAAACCGCTCAATCGCTTTATCAGGAAGCGTACAACATATCGCTGAAAAAGGGTAATCACGCTCAGGCTTATTATCACGGGATCAACGTTGCCTTCATGAAGCTTGCCTACGGCGGCAATCATACAGAGGCAAGCAATATGGCAATAAAAGTTCTCGAACATTGCAGCAAATCGCCTGAAGACTTTTGGCGATACGCAACAGAGGGAGAGGCTTATCTCCTACTGCGCGATACGGGAAAGGCCATAGCCTGCTACAAACGCGCAATCAACGCAGACCACGCGCCTATGCCCCGACAAGTAGATTCCATGTACAAACAAGCGATACGTGTCGCCTCGATCTTGGGCGACATGTCCGCCGGTACGCGCCTGATAGACCTGTTCAATAAGGGCAATTGAGGATTGAGTTAATAGAGTTGATGCGTGCGTTCAATTAAACGGCTCTGGCTAGCACGCCGGGATTTTAGGCCGTCAGCCTTGTCCGCTTTTCGCTTGCCTTAACCGGCCCTTCGTCCGGCAGTTCCACTTTATACTTGCAGCCTTCTTCGCGGCATTGCAGATGTCGAGTGCCGTCCTTGCTCACCTTTTCTACTACGAATCGCGCGCCGCACTCAGGGCACGATTGCGCTACGGGCTTGTCCCACAATGCAAAACTGCACTTGGGATAATTCGAGCAGCCATAAAATACTCGCCCGCGCTTGCCCTTTTTCACTACGATCTGGCCGCCGTCTTCGGGGCACGTCACGCCTGTCGTTTCCTGCTTGATGTATTTGCACTCAGGGTAATTCGAGCAGGCCGTGAACGGGCCGAAGCGACCTTCTTTAACCACAAGATGCTTGCCGCATTGCGGGCACAGTTCTTCCAGCACGACATCGGGCGCGGCAATCTTGCCGCCCTTTTGAATCTTGCGCGTGGTCTTGCAATCGGGATAGCCAGTGCAGGCGAGGAACTGGCCGAAGCGGCCTCGTTTCATCACCATCGGGCGACCACAGTTTTCGCACATCTCTTCTGCGGCTTCGGCCTGCTTTTCTTCGCTGGCTTCATCGTGTGGCTTGGCTATGTCGCGCGTAGTTTTGCATTCAGGATAATTTGTGCAGGCCAGGAATTGACCATATCGCCCGAACTTCTTAGCCATAAACGAGCCGCAGTTTTCGCACTTCTCATCCGTTATGATCTCTTGACGCTTCACGTCGCGCATGTGGGCCTTTGCGGCTTCGAGGTCTTTCGTAAATTTCCCGTAGAACTCTGCCAGAGCATCAGTCCAGATCATCTTGCCGTCTTCTATCTCGTCAAGCTCCTCTTCCATGCGCGCCGTGTACTGCACGTTGAACAGATCGTGGAAGCTTTCGACCAGCAAATCATTCACGATAAAGCCAAGCTCGGTTGGAAAGAATCTGCCTTCTTTGCGCTCGGCGTATTCGCGATCTTGAATGACTGTCATTATCGAAGCGTAAGTCGAAGGCCGCCCAATTCCCTTCTCTTCGAGCGCCTTCACAAGCGTAGCCTCGGTATAGCGCGGCGGCGGTTCTGTGAAATGTTGATCGGGCATCAGCTTGTTGAGCTTCAACTGCTCGCCTTGTTCCACCAGCGGCAGTTTATGCGCTTGCTCTTCGTCTTCTTCGTCCTTCTCGTCTTTGCCCTCTTCGTAAACGGCGAGGAAGCCGTTGAACTTGATGACCGAACCCGTAGCGCGAAACAGGTATCGCTCGCCCGCTTTGATGTCTATCGTTGTTTGATCGAATATGGCCGCCGTCATCTGCGACGCGACGAATCGCTGCCAGATCAGCTTGTAGAGCGCAAGCTCGTCCTTGCTCAGGAAGCGCGCTACCGAATCGGGCGTGCGCGTGGCAGAAGTCGGGCGGATGGCTTCGTGCGCGTCCTGCGCGCCTTTTTTCGAGCGATAAAATACAGCTTTCTCAGGCAGGTAAGCAGGCCCGTACTGGCTGCCGATCAA
>DATEKX010000763.1:0-4877 GCA_035277165.1 Blastocatellia bacterium
AGTAAATGTAATAACCGACTCCGGCTACGAGCAGGAGCATGAGTATGAGCATTATAGGTCTTCGCATTGTGTGTTTGCCTGAGTTTCAATCATAGCATCACAGCGCCATTTCATAAATCCGGTATGTCTTCGAGCGGCGACCGCCGATCAAGTCCGCCGCGCGCTGCATCATCATATTGTTTTCGAGCACCCAGCCCATCTCTCCGTTGGGGAATCCGCTCTCCGGGGCGCGACGATAAATTTCAGTCAGAAAGATAGCGCCCGCGCCCATGCTTTGAAGATCGCGCACGATGCCCATCGTGATTATGCGAATGAAATCAATCTTGCGCGAATGCCACAACAATTTAAAAAGCCCGAACGGAAGCAGTCGCCCGTTCAGTCGTTTGAGCGCGCGATTGAGATCGGGAACCGCGAGAAAAAACCCGATTGGCCGAGGCTCAGCGCGACCTTCTATGACTTGCTCGGCTATCATCACGACTCTCGGATCAACGATCTGCTTCAGGTCTTTTGCCAGATGGCCGAACTCTTCTTCGCTCACCGGCACGAAGCCCCAGTTGTGGCTCCAAGCATCGTTATAGACCTGGCGCACTATCTCTACCTCGCGCTTGAAATCCTTCATGTTGACTGTGCGAACTCGTATTCCGTCCTTCGCTTTCAATCGCTCTGCAACGCGCACGAGTTTGTCCGAGACTATGAAATATTTCGCCGCGATGTCATAAGCGTACATATCCATCGCTTTCTCGAATCCGTATCGTTCAAGAATCTCTGCGTAGTAAGAAGGATTGTAAGGCATCATCACAGCCGGGTCTTTGTCGAAGCCTTCGACGAGCAAACCGCATTCGTAATTGGTCGAAGGATTCACAGGGCCGCGAATCACCGTTGCTCCGCGCGAGCGCAGCCAGTCGCGCGCCGCATCGAGAAGCAAGGCCGCCGATTCATAATCATTTTCAACTTCAAAGAAACCGAAGAAGCTCGCGCGCTCGTTGTGAAACTCGTTGTGCGCGCGATTGAGTATCGCCATTATTCGCCCGACTACTCGGCCATCACGCTCTGCGAGAAACATTTCAACATCCGAAGTCTTGTAGAAAGGATGGCTCTTGGTATTGAGCATATCTTTCTGCGCCATACGGAGCGGAGCTATCCAATGCTTTTCGTTGCGATAGAGTTTATAAGGCAAGTCGAGAAACTGCTTCCGCTCGCGCGGCGTGCGAACGGGTTTCACTTGAGCGTATTTTGTCATCGCAGGTCTCATATTGTAGGGGCAGGGCTTGTCCCTGCCCGGATGGCCGACAGGCCATGACGGTCATCGCCTCACAGCGATTCGGGCAGGGACAAGCCCTGCCCCTACCCAATTATTCATCATCCGTAGACGAGCCGAGCGACCCGATTCTGCACATCACATCAAATTCGCAGCCCGTGTAGCATCGGTTATCGTTCGGCTTGATCGGGAACTGCCCATTGCGCGCGCGCGACACATAATCTCTTATGCGGTTCTCTGCGTGTTCTATTAAACCCTCTACGGAAATATCTTTGTGCGGCAACTCCGAGCCTTTCTTTCGGCTGTGAATGTGGAGATAGTACGCGGAAGCCACGGTTTCGCCTTTTTCAATTACGCGGCTCGCGGCCATCGCATAGATCGGCAATTGGAGGTCGCGCCCGTCAAGCGCATCGTTATGGCGAATCGGAGTGCGCTTTGTTTTGTAATCAATCACGACCAGTCCGTCCTCCCTCTTGTCAATACGATCAATCTGGCCGCGCAATCGCACCTGACCGTCTTCGGTTTCTATGACGAGCGGTTCTGTGCCGCCGATTCCAAACCTGCGTTCAAAGTGAACAGGCTTGGCAGGCGTCTCGTCGTTCCACTCAGATTCTTTGTGAAGCAAACGAACGATGCGGCGTTTGATTTCACTCTTGTCGAAATCCCACAATGCGTTTTTGCGGATGGCTCCCTCGTCCAGTAATTTCTGCAACACCTCTTCTGCCACCTCTTCGACGATGGGAACAACTGCTTCGGGCGACTCTGTTGAAACGAGAATTTTGTTTGACTCCAATCGAAGGTAGAGATGTTCGAGTATTTCGTGATAAGCCATGCCGAGCCGATTGGGCGTGAAACCTTCGCCCGGCTCGGATGGGGAATCGAGCCTCAATACATGTTTTGCGAAGAATCGAAATGGGCAGGTGCCATAATCATTAATCTGGCTCGCGCTCCACAAATGCTCAGGCCCGAACCTTTTCTTCAAGCCGCCAACCAATGCTCGCTCGTTAATTATGCCATCGTAAACATCAAGCCCTCGCCCGTACAGCCTTCCGAATTCGACTGATGCCCCGCGCCGGGTAGCTCTCCAGCTTGGCAGTTCTCGATCAAGAAAGGCGTTTGCGATTAACGTCTCGTCATCAACCGCTTTAACGAACAAGCGGCCTTCGCTCGCAGAATCGCCGATGGCATGCGCCGTAAGACGCGCGAGTTCTTCAAGCGAAGCTGCGTCGCGGCTGATTGATTGATTCACGCCCTGAGCGATGCGCACTTGTTTCGCAGAAGCTACGGCGCTGACCTCTTCAATAAGGTAAGACGGCAGCAATTCGCCGCCAGTAAGATCAGTGCGAGAGTGCGCAAGATAAAGCCGCTCGGATGCGCGACTCATCGCTTTATAAAACTGCGTGAGGTCAGCGCCCGCGTCCGTCGAAGTTTCCGTTAAATCAATTCCTGACCTGCGAAGCTCTTCGCGCTCGATGATCGTGTATGGCGCTCGCTCGGCGGATTTGGCCGGGAACTCACCTTCGACCAGCCCCAACACAAACAGCGCGCGCGCGCGTCGGGGTCTGCTGTTGTGCGCTTCTTGAGCGACAAGGGCAAGCGAAGAAGGAGGCTCGCGGTCAGAGGTCACAGCAGCAATCGCGCGTTCAAGCTCCGCGTAAAAGTTTGACCACTGTGCCTCGCCGGTCAATCGAACAATTATGCCGCTTGCGTCAAGCGCGCCTACCGTAGTTCGGAATAATTCGAGCGCTTTCTTGTCACGCGATGCTGTTGCTCCCACGTTTGCGCATTCATCCACGCAGAATTTTTCTAACAGGCTCGTCGTCCAGTGAACGAACTCATCTCTGGTCGCTGAAGCCTGCGGCGTGATTTCGATGAAGAATGAGTTCAGGTTTGCGCGAAGCGTCGCGAATCGCTTTTGTCGCTCTTCAACGGTTTCTTTATCAACCTGATCATGTTCGCTTCTTCTATGATTGCGCTCCTTGTCACTGGCGAAAGACTCAATCGCGCTCAACCACTGATCGCGGCCTTGCGTGACGTTCTTTTCCAGAGAGATGCAATCGAGCAGATCAATCGAGGCTTCGTTTAAACCGAAACTCGAAAGGTTGAAGTAAGGCGAGCGCAAACATTCAATGAGCGCGCGACGCGGGAACGATGCCGCGCTGAGATTGAGCAACCTCAACATCGCCAGTATCGCAGGATTCTCTGCGAGCCCAAGCGCGGAATCGAGCGCGAGCGGTATCGAACATTCGTCGAAGATTCGTTCCAGGTGGTGCGCGTAGAGCGAAAGCGAACGGCACACAATAGCAATGTCGTTCGCCGCAAAATCTTTCTCGATCACCAGTCGCTTGATCTCGCGCGCAACGGCTCGCGCTTCTGTTGCGCGATCAGGCGCCGAAATAATGCAAATCGCGTCATCCGGCTTGGATTCATCCGATGCGGGTGTCGCTTCATCATCCATCAGTTGAGCAGCCGCGCGTTCAATTACGTTTGTCGGCGTTGTCGAGCAGTAATCGAACTGCGCGCCCGTTTTGCGCAATCGTTCAATCGTCGGCTTCTGCCACAGATGCACGGCCCGCCCTTCTTCGTATGTGAGTGTGACAATCGTTTCCACATTGCGAGCCGCAAGAAGCGAGAGCAATCGCAGTTGAACCGGCGAATAAAAATCGAACCCATCTACAGCGACGAGCGAAATATTCAGATTGATCGAAGCGGATGATTCAAGCGTTTGAAGCGCCATAAATCCTGCGGCTTCGGAATCAGTCGCGTTCAAGGAATCGAGTTCCGCCGCATAGGATTCATAAATGAGCGCGAGGTCGCGATCTTTTTCGCTCCGCAATTGAGCTATCAGATTGAAAGCGTCAGGACTTGTGCCGCTTCGCCATAGCTCGTCAATGAAACCGGCGACTGCGGTGATAAAGCCGGGCATTGCCGCAGTCTCAGCAAAGTAATCGAGTTTGCCTGCTTCCGAGAGATTGTGAATGATGCGCCGCAAGAGGCGGTCTCGGTCAATCAAGTTCAGCCACGTCAGTTTTCGATTTAACTTTCCGAGGATGTCCGAATAGAGATTCTGAAAAGTGACTACCGCTTGACGAGGCGCATTTATCTCGCTTCCGGCAAGTTTGGCAACCAGTTTTTCTAACAACACAGAGGACGCACGCGATGACGGAGCGATGAGATAAACGCGGCCACGCGATTCGAGGATTGCTTTGGCCACGCGCGAAATGACGCGCTCGCTTTTACCTGAATTGGCTGGCCCAATTAAAGCTTTCATTTTTCGGCTGTTGGGTATAGATTAATTAATCCACATCCTAGCTCACGTTCCGTTCGTCGAATTAGCTTAACAAGCTTTTACAAACTTTCAAACTCTTACTAAGAAACCGTGGCCTCTTTTAGTAACACGAAGTTCGCTGGAGAGTGAATAGTAATTCTTAAAAGCCTGGTATTTGTAAGGCAGGAATTCGCTCTGCTACTGTCATGGCTAAGAAAATTTCCAAACAAAGGGCTTATCAGCTAAGACATAAGAAGGCGGGCCTATGCGCCCGCTGTTCAGAGAAAGCTGTAAATGGAACTCATTGCCAGAAGCACAGGGAGATGGTTAATCGCATCTCTCGTGAAGGCA
>DATEKX010000764.1:0-3079 GCA_035277165.1 Blastocatellia bacterium
AAAAGGCCCCGCGCCAATTAGCGCGGGGCCTTTCAAATCCTTCCGGGCTGTTTAGCAGTTTTTAACGTGGAGCAAGTTGCCTAAATCGCCACGCATCAGTTGTTGAAAGAGCAAAACAAAAACCCTGCGCCAAATCAACGCAGGGTTTTGAAAATCCTTTCGCGATTTAGCACATATTTAACGTGGAGCAAGTTGCCTTAAATCACCACGTCCGTTTTCGGATGCTTCAAGGTACATCCAATAAGCCTCCGATGTCAAATAAAATCTATGTTCATCAGCAATCTTATTCACACCCGATCTTCAGATGCTTCTGATCTTCGATGACATGCTCAGGGGCTATTGCTTCGGGATTGAAAGAGATGCTCGAATCAAAGTCGCGCAGGTCGCGAGCGAATGCGCGCACCGAATCGGCCACGAATGCGTGGAACTCCTGTTCGCTTGAATAACGCCCCTTGTAGCGTAGTAGATGAGCCATCAAGTCTCCATATTCTTTCTTCATAGCGTTGCTCCTTTATTGACAAGCTGTTTCATTGATAATCGTGAGCCTCGTCGAAGATAGTTATTAACTGAAAGCGCTTCATGCCGAGGTCTCAAATGATTATTTCGCCTCTGCCTTACGGCAAGCTTTATGCCAATCGGCGCGCGAATTGTCAGAATGGATTAAAGCGTGTGAATAGAAACTTTCCGATTCGGCCAGTTCATCGTGGCAAAAAGGCAATCCGACAAAATTGTCTGAGAATAATAGGGCATGGACAAATTTGTATTTTGAAATTGGTAGCAGGAACCTGCCTAACGGAAGCGGACGCAGTCTATGGCGTATTTTTTTACTTTGTAGCCAAGTATTCGCTCGGTCGTGTCCAGTAATTTCGCTGCGCGCGCGCGATTGCCGCGCGCAGTCTTGAGCGCATCCAGAATCAAATCTTTTTCGTAAGCCTCGACCGCCGTGATAAGCGACAATCTGGTTACTGTGCCGCTTGACGAAGCTGTCTGCAAAGTCGGCGGCAGATGATGCCCGTGTATGACGTTTCCGTCGCAGACAAGCGCTGCGCGCTCGATACAGTTTTCAAGCTCGCGCACATTGCCCGGCCAGTGATAAGCCGTCAGCATGTCAATCGCAGGAGTCGAGATGCGTTTGATATTCTTGCCGTGCTCGTGTGAGTACTTCTCAAGGAAATGATCGGCCAGCAGCAACACATCGGGCTTTCGCTCTCTGAGCGGCGGCACGAATATGGTAAACACGTTGAGCCTGTAAAACAGGTCTTCGCGGAACGTGCCCTCGGCGATAGCTTTTTCCAGTTCTTTGTTCGTAGCCGCAATCAGCCTGACGTTGATCTTCACGGTTTCGATGCCGCCCAATCGCTCGAACTCGCGCTCTTGCAGCACGCGCAGCAACTTTACCTGAGTCGAAAGATTCAAGTCGCCTATCTCATCCAGAAACAGTGTGCCGCCTTCGGCCAAATCGAAGCGCCCTTTTTTGCGCGCCTGCGCGCCCGTAAACGCTCCCTTCTCGTAGCCGAAAAGTTCCGACTCGATCAAAGTTTCGGGCAACGCGGCGCAGCTCACCTTGATGAACGGCTTGTTGGCTCTCGGCGAATTGTAGTGAATCGAATGAGCGATCAACTCTTTGCCCGTTCCCGAATCGCCGCGTATCAACACAGTCGTGTTAGTGCGCGCGACCTGCGCGACCTGCTCGTAGACCAGACGCATTGGGCCGCTGTTGCCTACTATGTTCGTGAAATCGTATCGTTCTTTGAGTTCCTGCCGCAGGTGAATGTTTTCGTCCATCAAGCGTTGTCGCTCGGCTTCGACTGAACGCTGAACTTTGACCGCTTGAGCGATCATCGAAGCTATCACGCGCAGAAAGCGAACTGTACGGTCGTAATCGCGGTCTTTCTTGAAACGCAGGTCAATTCCTATAGCTCCTACTGACTTGCGATTGAGAATGATCGGCACGCATACGAAAGTCAGTTCCTGCTTGCCAAGTTCTTTGCGTTGCGCCGCGCGATTCAAAAACAAAGGCTCGCGGCTGACCTGCGGCACGACTATATGTTTGCCGCTTTCGACAACGCGCCCTGTGATTCCTTCGCCAATTTTATAGCGAGCGCGTTGCCCATCGGCTGTGATTCCGTTGGCCGCTTCTATTTGAAGCTCATCCGAATCATCGTGGAGCAAGGTCACAGTGCTGCGAATCATTCCGTGATGTTGTTCAAGTATCTCCAGCACGCGATGAAGCGCCGCCCTCAGATTGAGCGTAGTAGAAAGCGCCTGGCTCACATCGAGCAGGGTGGTTAGCTTCCTGATTTCGCCTGTCTTGTCTGACATCTGCAATCCTGATTTAGATAACGCAATCCCGGTCAGAGGCTGCGCTGGCTTTCCTACAAAAACGGTATCGTGCTCTTGCTTATTCGACATAATTGTATGCAGGCAAAAGAAAGGTCAGTCAACCCTTAACGAGCAAAAAAACGATCCTTTTTGCAGAAAGCGTGAATTAATTCGTCTCCTTGAATTCAGGTGGTCGATGATTATCGGCAATAATATCGCCGGACTTTCAACGAATGAACTTTGCAAGATGGATCACCGTACACTTAGGCGAGCTTATCAGCGAATAAATTACGTTTACGATCATGGTTTTTACAAGAAAGTGATTGACTGAGCGATAAGCCCGGTGTTATACCATTAGCGATAAAGGATCTCTTGAATGTTTATGAACCGCGCGATGTGTTGTATGTATTGCATCTGTTGTAGCGCGCCAGTGGCGCGCCGCGCGGAGCCTTCAGTGGAGATCCATCAGTGTAATACATAACGCTGAGTTCAATTTAGAGTTTCGGATAACCCACCACAGGCACCGCGCCTCTGGTGGGTTTTTCGTTTTGGCAGTTGCAAATACTATGAATGATCGGGCGAGAAAAATCGGAAAGATTTATCTGATCGGCGCAGGGCCGGGCGACCCGAAACTGCTCACGATCAAAGCAGCCGAGTGCATAGCTGCTGCCGATGCTATAGTTTACGACTACCTCGTCAACCCCGAAGTATTAGCATATGCCCGGCGCGGCGCAGAGCTGATCTATGCGGGCAAGCG
>DATEKX010000765.1:0-2708 GCA_035277165.1 Blastocatellia bacterium
TCAAGTCCTTTAATATCTACATACGGCGGATTACCGTTCACGACATCGAAGCCGCGCTCGGCTTTCAGCTTCAAGCCATCGGGGTTGAAGAAGACTTCGGGGAATTCAAGTTCCCAATGAAAGAATCGCTTTTTGCGCGCAACTGATTGCGCATCATTGAACCACTCTTCTTCAGCTAGTTGCTGCCAACCCGCTTCTGTCCCGCGCAAGGCGGCAACTGATGCTTGATACTGCTCAGGCGAAACCGCTACTCCGAAATAAGGTGCGAGCCAGATGTTTGCCACCGCACGAAACTTCTCACGTTGCGCGTCCATTTCTCGATACAAGCGGTCTTTCATCCGCTCGTTTTCCGCATCGCCCGGCATCAATTCGATGATCTCTCCAAATGTGTCGAGAAAGAATTGCAGGTGGGTTGCGGTCAGCGTCTCTGTGAAGCCAAGTATCAACTGTCTCTCATCGCGTTTCTTGATGCGGCCACGCGCGTCAAGCTCAGGCGGCGTTGTACTCAAATTGTCTTCAACACGCGCGCCGATCAGACTGTTGCCGCAACGCAGATGATGATCGAGAAAGGACAGCGCCTTATCGTGGCTAACGGTATGCAACCATAGTGATAGCTTCGCAAGCTCGACCGCGAGTTGGTTCAAATCAACTCCATATAGGCATCGCTCGACGACCAGACGCTTATAGAAAGCCTGCGGGTCTTCGCCGCCCACTTCTTCAAGCGACAGGATGTTTGGGTCAGTCGCCATCGCCAGGCTTAGAAAGTCCGCTGTGCCGACGAGAAAATGCCCGCTGCCCATTGCTGGATCGAGTACACGCAGCCGCAGGTAGGGTTCAAGCAATTGCCGCTTCTGCTCATTAATCATTTTGTCGAATCCGGCAATTTGATTAGCGGCTTCGGGCCGCGAAGACTTTTCCCACTCGCGCCGCTTGCGCTTCAGTTTCGAAATCTCTTTTTCGACCTGTGGGCGCAGTGTTGCAGCTTCAAGGGCGGCAGCTTCGGCGCGCGGGCCGACTGTGTTCTCTACAATGTAATCAACGATGTATTTTGGCGTATAGTAACTGCCTGTTGCTTTGCGTTCGCCGCGATTAGTGACAAGATAGACTTCATCAGCGGCAATCATGCGCGGCGGCTGGCCGCGCACAGGACGCGGGTTGGCGACCTCGCGCGCCAGTTTGAAGATTGCCTTACCATCTTCAATCGTTTCGATCATTGGCTCGCTTGCGATTTGCGGTTGTAGTTCAAGCAAGCCTTCGTAGATGCTGCCGAGATGCTGCACATCGAGCGTGTTATAATCAATATCATTTGCGCCTGGCTCGTTCCATCGCTCACGCTGATAGGCCAGCATATCTATCACCTGAGCGAGGCGGTGATCGCCGATTTCCCATCTTCGCGCTTCGGCTTGCGGTGTGTGCGCGATGTGCGGATGCTTCGAGGGGCTAAACAATCCACCGTTATATTCAGGGATGCCACCTTCAGGAAATCCTTCGTCAATGAGAGTAAAGAGATTGGTGAGTTCACCCCAGAATCGTCGTCCTATAGGCGCGTATTGACCGTCTGCGCGAAGATACTGGTTAATTTCGCGCTGCAAGCGATACAGGCTATTACTGGCGTAAGGCTCGACCTTACACGGCAGTAGTTCTCTGTCTTCCGCGTAAAGCAAAAACAGCAATCTGTATAAAACTATGAGCGCGTTTTCGTGAACCTCTTTTAGGGTGTTTGAATCGCGGCGGTCAAGTTGATTAACCCCATATTCAAAGAAGCCATTCATCAGCAACCGCAGAGCATCATAAACACTATCTTTGAGACGATCACCAACTTCCGTCGCGTAGTCCACACTGCCTTGAAATACCTTTTCAACAAAAGAGAGGCCATTAGCATCGGGTAAAAAAGCTGCTCGACGGAAAAAGAGGTAAAAATATTTGAACGTATCTGAGTTGCCGTTCTTGATGAGTTCTTCGAGGTTGACTTCGTAATAGATTCCGCCCGCGCTGGATTTCTCGCGCTCGTACAGTCGCCAAATACGCCCATTACTCAGAATGCCCCAGCGTACACGAGAGCGGTAGAGGTAATTACAGATTTGGGCTGATGGATTCTCATCTGCACTACGCTCTTTGTCAAGCGAAGCTGTCCACCTTTTTGCATCGCAAAGACAAGGCACATCGCGCCAGTAGTCGAGTGTGCCTAGTCGAGGCTCTGCACTATCGCGGTCGGAAACGCTTCGGAAGAAAGCATAGTCAGGCTGGCGCTGCACATCTACATTAGGGATACGGGGTTGCACTTTGTAACAATCCCTTCCCCATAGTAGATTGAGAATGGGACGAATGAATTCTTCTTCTGTTTGCGACTCGTTTGTGCGCTTATTGAAGCGACCAGCGGTATTACTGTAAAGCCGCGTAATCACCTGGAAAGCTCCTGTCGCGCCCTCTGCTTGCGTCCACTCTTCCATTGCCTGAAGGCGTTGAGGATCTTCAAGAAAGTGGTCAGCGAATAATCCACGATTGTTATATGGTTTGGAATCCATAATCAGCGATGGTTGTACAGGTATAGGCATAATTAAAATAATTCTTCGGCTGAAACTGAATAGCTCAACTCCTGCCCATTACAAAAAAACCATGAAGCGATCTGCCCCTTAACATTTTGCATCACCGGGCGTGCAACTTGAAACTGCTTAAATATGTATTAGTCTTGATTCTGAAGGCAGGCG
>DATEKX010000766.1:0-4684 GCA_035277165.1 Blastocatellia bacterium
AGAAAAATCATGAGCAGGTTCAAAATCATTACCGCCGACTGGCAATACTTGTGCGCGCGAAAATTCTTGTTTTGCGCCAGCCGCATTCCCACCAACAGCGCTACGCCCATTGCTATTTGCACTACCAGGTTGAGGTCAGCGCGAAAAGTCGCGCCGGTTCCGAGAAAACCATTCATCGTTTCGCTCCTGGTTACTAGTCTCTACAGCCTGAAAGACTGGCGCTGATAGAGGACTGCGCCTTCAACACCTAATTACGCTCAGAACCGTTTATTTGGATTGGTGCCGGTGTAACCTATGGGCCGGATTCTGCACTGACACATTAGAAAAGCTTGCTCAACAGTTACAGAGGAGTTGCAAATCGCGTGTGGAGGAACTAATCTGAGCGCCAAGGTCTCAGGTGCCCTCTGAAATTCGACCGTATTTGCTCAATGCTGGCGACAGTGGAGGCCCTTATGACATTCATCGAAGAGACGATTACGACAACCGATGGCTTGCGCCTGTATGTAAGAAGGCGAGAAGTCGATAACGCGCGAGGCGAAGTTATCATCGCTCACGGATTCGGCGAGCACAGCGGCAGATACGGCGCGCTCACCGACCACCTTACAAACCACTCCTATTCGGTGACAGGATATGACCATCGTGGGCATGGACTGTCTGACGGGCTTCCCGGGCACATCGAAAATTTCTACGAGTACGAAGATGATCTGCACAAGATGATTTCTCACGTGCGAGATCGCAGCAAGTCGCAGAATATTTACTTGATCGCTCACAGCATGGGCGGATTGGTCGCGCTGCGCTACATCGCAAAAAAAGGGGGCGACCTTTCAGGAGCAATCATAAGCGCGCCGCTCATTGCTGTTGCCGTTCCTGTTCCTGCCTACAAGCTGCTTATTGCTCGATTGAGCGCGCGATTTCGCCCGTACATGAGACTCAATAACGGAATCAATCCTGCTCACTTGAGCCGCGACCCGGAAGTCGGGAAGGCTTACGCGACCGACCCGCTGGTGAATCGAAAAGTGAGCGCGCGATGGTTCGCAGAAGCTACTCGCGCAATGGAAGAAGTGCAAGACTGGGCGGCACAAATAACTCCGCCCGTGCTCGTGATGCATGGAACTGAAGACAAACTGGCAAGCTGTGACGCAACTAAACGACTCTTTGAAAAGATCGGCTCAAAAGACAAAGAACTGGGCATCTATTCGGGATACTATCATGAACTATTCAACGAGCCTGAAAAGCAGCAGCTTTACGAGCGGGCAACTCAGTGGCTCTCTAAAAGAGAGAAATCCACAGCCGCGTAGCGGCTTTATTCGATGGGCCGCAGGTCGTCAATGTATTTCACAAAGATCAATTCGTTGTGCTTCTCGTTATAGATCAACTCGTCAATGACCTGCGAAGCCAGCATAATGCCAAAACCGCCGGGTCTAAGCCCTTTCTCCTGTCTTACCTGCATATGGCGAAACGGTTGATCTTCGGGATTCGCAAATGCCGCGTGCTCGATTTCCTTGAGATCGAAACCTTCGCCGGGGTCTTTGATCGAAAACATAATCGCGCGCTTGAGCTGAATATATTTCACTTCGACTCGCTTGCTGATGTCGAGCTTGCCTCCGTGCTCTATCGCGTTGTTGAGCAATTCACGAAAGACCGAACCTATCGCGTCGCGCGTTTCTTTGGGAAGGTTTCCCTGAAGCTCTGAGAGGAATTTTTGAATAGGCTCGACCGCGTTGAGGTCGCAGGGAACGCGAAGCTCTATCCAGTCAGGTTTTTCAGAGATGACCTCTATCTGGCACCCCGGGTCTCTGTTCATAGCCGAGTGAATCGCCTCTAACAGTTCGTCTACGTGAAAAGGCTTAGACAAAAAATCGCAAGCTTTGTTTCGGAAGGCGCTGATGACTGTTTCGTGAGTCTTATGCCCTGTCATTATTATGGCGCGCAGTTGAGGCTGCAATTCGTGCGCGCGTTCGATCAGTTCGATGCCGTCGATTCCGGGCATAATAATGTCGGTCAGCAGCAAATCAATGGGTTCGGCTTTGAGCACTTCGAGGGCCGACAGCCCGTCGCTTGCTTCGATGACATGAAAGCCTTCATATTCGAGCACGCGACGAAATATCGTCCGGCCAGAATTGTCATCGTCGGCTAATAGGACTGTCGTCGCCATAAAATCCTCAGTTCGACAGGTCATGACGTTTGTGCTATGTCTTTAATAACGTCTTTGCCCCGCTTTATGTTCTCAATCACTAATTTGATTCCACTGAGGGGTCATCTGTTGCTCAGTTCCTCTTCCTCTCTTAACGCGGGCGAACATAACATGAAGCAGAAAGAAGTTTCAAGCATTGGCCGTGAATCAGGGATCAGGGATTTGAGGTTTTAGATTTTAGAAGTCCCGTTAGGGACGACCTGTCTATAGTATTTGTGACATAGAAAGAATATGTAGCTCCGTAGGAGCGACCTCTGAATCAACAGGTCGCTCCTACGGAGCTACATATCAATTGCCCGTCTAAGTACTATAGACAGGTCGCTCCTACGGAGCTTCTGCTCAAGCTTGAATTCTTGCCCGGCAGCGAATAACATCGCTCAAGATGAGCGTGAACGATCTCTCAGCAACCAAAGACACAGCGCCAATACGTTCCGGTGAAGAACTCGATCTTGATTCACTGGAAAGGCATTTGCGCGAACGACTGCCTGACTTGATAAAGGGCCAAAATGTCGAAGGCTCGCGGATTGAAGTCGAACAATTTCCAGGCGGCCACTCGAATCTGACTTATCTTGTTCGTTTCGGCGAACAGGAATTCGTGTTGCGCCGCCCGCCATTCGGCCCTGTCGCGCCGACGGCTCACGATATGCCGCGCGAGTACAGGCTGCTGGCCGCGATACATCCTTTTTTCGCGCTCGCGCCTGAGCCTTACTTGTTGTGCGAAGACACATCGGTCATCGGCGTCCCTTTTTACTTGATGGAACGCAGGCGCGGTCTGGTAATCCGGCGCGACATCCCGAAAGAGATTGGCGACGATCTCGAACTGCGACGACGCGTGAGCCTCGCAATGGTTGACACGCTCGCCGCGCTTCATTCGGTTGATATCTACTCTTCGGGCCTCGCGGGAATAGGCAAGCCCGTAGGATTTGTTACTCGGCAGTTGAAAGGGTGGGCAGACAGATGGCATCGGTCGAAGACCAGCGAAGTGCCGGAAATTGATGAAGTGATTCACTGGCTGGGGCTGAGAATGCCTCCTGAGCCCGACCCCGACAGCGGTCGCCCGGCCTCGCTCGTGCATAATGATTTCAAGCTCGATAACGTGATGCTCGACCCGCGTGACCCTGCGCGCATCGTCGCGATTCTCGATTGGGAGATGTGCACGGTCGGCGACCCGCTGATTGATCTCGGCATATTCTTGTGCTACTGGGCGAAAAGAGAAGACCCGGAAGCACGGCGCGAATCCATCAGCCCCGTGACGACCGAGCCGGGTTGGATGAGCCGCGAAGAGATTACTGAACGATACGCCGAGAAGACCGGGCGCGACGTTTCAAACATCGCGTTTTATGAAACGTTCGCGCTCTTCAAAGTTGCCGTCGTACTTCAGCAGATCTATTTCCGCTACGTTCGCGGGCAGACTCACGACGAGCGCTTTAAAGATTTTGATCGCAGAGTAGCCGGTCTTGCTCGCGCAGCGCTTGAGCTTGCCCAACAATCCAAAATATAAAATCCAAAACCGGGAAGGGAAGCTGATTGAGTTACATCTATCTTATTCGCCACGCGCAGGCGGGCACGCGCGACAATTATGACGTGTTGTCGGAACTCGGCCAGCAACAGGCGCGATTGCTCGGCACGCATCTCTCAACGCAAGGCATCCAACTGGCTGCCGTATACGCAGGCGGCATGCGGAGGCAGCAACATACGGCTGAACTCGCATGCGAAATGATGGCGCGCGAAGGATTGCATGTGCCTGACATAACCGTTGACGAGCGATGGAACGAATTCAGCTTGCTTTCGGTTTATCGCGCAATCGCGCGGCGCATGATCGAAGACGACGAACAATTTGCCCGCGACGCCAGAGAGATGCAGGAAGCGATTCGACGCGACCCGCACACAACCGGCGGCGCGACTGGCCGCTGTGATGCCGCAGTCATCCGCGCGTGGATGGAGAATCGCTATAGCGATTACGAAGGCGAAACATGGGCTTCGTTTCGATCAAGAATAAATGCTTGCGCCGACTGCTTCTCGAATAACGAATCAGAAAAAAGCATCGCCGTTTTTACATCGGCAACTCCCATAGCCATTCACGCGAGCGCTGCGCTTGGGCTGACGGACGAAAAACTGTTGAGCATTCTGGGCGTGATCTATAACACGAGCGTTACAATCGTGCGAGCGCGTGACGGCGAGCTGAGATTGTTTACCTTTAACGCAACGCCACACCTGACCGCTTCGACGCGCACATTCAGATAAAGCAGGTATAAACCGAATAGAGATAATTGTGAGGCAGGCTCGGAAGTTGCTCAATGCTGACCGAATTTTTCGTTCGCTTCCGCCGCAGCCGCTCGAAGCATCGCGACTTGATCTTCAGTCAACTCGACGGAGGAAAGCGTTGAAGCGCGAAGTTTCAAACGCGCAGGCATCTTGTCAGGCAACTGCCCATACAGTTGTTGGTAAATTACAAGCGCAGCCAGATATGATCCCGCTACTGTCGGGTGC
>DATEKX010000767.1:0-3961 GCA_035277165.1 Blastocatellia bacterium
GCCGCCCGCCGCGCCCGCGCCCACGATCACGAAATCAACTTCGCTCGATGGTTCATACTTCGGCTGTTGCTGATTCATAGCCCCGACCTCCGCGCGAGTCTTATTTATATTCGCGGTCGTAAAAACCGAAAGGCGGTTTGAAGTAATGCTGGTCTTCAAAGCCTATGTGCTTCCAGCCCATCCGCTCGTAGTTGCCGCCGTATTCGGGATTGGCAAAAAATCCCATGATCGTGTGCGCTCGCACTTGTTGAAAAAACTCGGTCAGTTGAATGCCCTTGAGCAATTTTGTCTGCTGCGCGTAACTCAGGTTAGAGAATCTATTTTTTGCTTTAACCCGAAGCGCGGCGAGACCTTTCCGGTAAAGCGGTTGTTTATCTTTATCGAACGTGATGAGCGCGCGATCAATGAAATAGATCACGCGAGCTTCGCGCGCGCCGGGTGTGTCATCGGTTGGAATGATCCGGGCAGCGACGGCTTCTATTTCCAAAGCTTGCGCTGTGGTGAAGAATTCAAATTCGACCGGCGTATCGGACTTGGCGGCTTCGCGCGCATGCTGCCCGGCGGCCAAAACGTCGGGCCAACGCGCGGCCAGGCATGCGGCGCTGACTCCTGCGCACGATCTGATGAGAAATATGCGGCGCGAGATTTCTTCTTTATCCATAAGCGCTCCCGGATAAAAGAAAAGTTGAGCGAGGCAGTGACGATTGACGGGTCGAAGATAGCAAATCGCAGTTCCCGTTGCAATCAAAGCGGCGGCGTGCTTATACTTTCGCCAACACTGAAAGGCAACCATGAGCGCAAACAATCTTACCAATCGCAATCCGTGCATAGGCTTTGTAGAAACAAGCTCGATAGCTCGCGGCATCGAGGCTGTTGATGCAATGATGAAGATGGCCGAAGTAGAGTTATTGATGACCGCAATCATTCCGCGTGGCAAGTACCTGATAATGATCGGAGGCAGAGTGGCGGACGTGGAAGCGGCTCTGAGAGCCGGTATCAGGGCAGCAGACTCAACCGTGCTCGATCATTTCATCATCCAGAACGCGCACCCTGAGCTTGCTCCCGCGATCAAAGGCCGGGTGAAAGTAGAGCGGATGGAAGCCATCGGCATCATCGAAACGAAAGAAGTTGCTCCGGCCATCTACGCAGGCGACGCGGCTGTGAAATCTGCGGCCATCACGTTGATAGAAGCGCGCAATCAACCCGGCGGCAAAGGACTGGTCGTGATGACGGGCGAGGTCGGAGCCGTGCGCACAGCCGTAGCTGCGGGCGTGGCTTCGATAAAGAAAGACGGCATGCTCGTTGCCGAAGTCGTCATCCCTTACGCGCACGAAGCTTTGATGAAGACGCTGACTGCTTGATAAACACAAAAAGGAGCCGAGGCAATGATAAAGAAAATATTCTTTGGTCTCGTCCTGTCACTCTGCGCGTGTGTTGTCGCGATGGGGCAAAGCTACCCGACCCCTTTGCAGGGTGATTTCACCATTCGAGATTTCAAATTTGAAAGCGGCGAATCGCTCGCGGAACTGAAACTGCACTATCGCACTATCGGAACGCCCGTGCGCGACGGGTCGGGCGTTGTGCGCAACGCCGTGCTCATAATGCATGGCACGGGCGGATCAGGGCAGCAGTTCCTATCTCAGCAATTTGCAGGCACGCTGTTTGGGCCGGGGCAACTGCTCGATGCGACGAAATATTTCATCATCCTGCCTGACGGAATCGGGCACGGCCAGTCGAGCAAACCGAGCAACGGATTGCACATGCGATTCCCGCATTACAACTATAACGACATGATCACGGCTCAATACCGGCTTGTGACCGAAGAGCTGAAGGTAAATCACCTGCGACTTGTGATGGGGACTTCGATGGGAGGCATGCATACGTGGGTGTGGGGCGAGAAGTACGCTGACTTTATGGATGCGTTGATGCCGCTTGCCAGTCTGCCGGTTCAGATTGCGGGACTCAATCGCATGCGTCGCAGGATGATAATTAATTCGATCACGAGCGACCCTGAGTGGAACAACGGCGAATACAAGACTCAGCCTCGCGGGTTGGCTACGGCGATCTATGGATTGATGATGATGTCGGCAAGTCCCTTGCAATTGCAGAAGCAAGCGCCGACGCGCGACGCAGCCGACAAGCTGCTCGAAGATCAAGTGCGAGCGCGGCTTGCGAACACGGATGCCAACGACATGATTTACCAGTTCGACGCTTCGCGCGATTACGACCCTGCGCCGCGACTTGAAAGCATTCGCGCTCGGCTTGTGGCGATTAATTCGGCGGACGATCAGGTCAATCCGCCTGAGCTTGGCGTGATGGAGCGAGAGATCAAACGAGTCAAGCGCGGGCGATTCGTGCTTATCCCAACGAGCGACCGGACGCGCGGGCACGGCACACATTCGCTGCCGGAAATCTGGAAGCAGCACCTTGCCGAACTGCTTGAGGAATCGAAGCCGTAAATTAAAGATAGTTGTCAATGTCCGTGATTGGTTGTACCATAGCCACGTTGGACGCATATTAAATTGTCCGGTAAGTTCTGAAGTTATCAAGTTGGGTTGTGCCTGTCATTCCAAATCATGTTTCGAGTGCTGTTATTACGAACCTGTCCGAATGCTTAGAGCGCGGACGTAAATCCTTTCAGCATCGAGGTTCCAAAAAGTCATGACCGCTGAACCAGAACAATCAACTCCGGCCCCCGTCGCAGAAGGCAAATACGTCTATTGCATCATTGACTCGAAAGAACCGCGCGCGTTCGGCCCTATCGGCATAGGCGGGCGCGGCGATGGCGTATACACAATTCATTACGAAGACCTCGCGGCAGTCGTCTCGAACACTCCGCTGATCGTATACGATCCGACGCGCGAAAACGTCTTCACTCACGAGCAGGTGAACGAAACCGTCATGCGCGAGTTCACCGTTCTGCCGATGGCTTTCGGCGCGCTGTTCCGCACTGAACAGGACATAATCGAATTGATGCGCGGAACCTATGACGCCCTTCACGATGTGTTTGCAAAGATGGAAGGCAAGGTCGAGTTCGGATTGAAGGTTAATTGGGACCGCGACCGGGTCATCGCCGAAATCGAGCAGAACAACGAAGAGATACGAAACCTCAAAGAGCAGATCACTTCTCGCGCTACGGGTTCGACTTATTTCGCGCGAATGCAGCTTGGCCGACTGGTCGAAAGCGCGCTGTCGGAACAAGCCGATGCTTACGTGCGCGAAGTCTACGCCGTTTTGCAAAACACAGCCGTAGCCTCGCGCGCCAACAAACCCATCGGCGACAAGATGATCATGAACGCGGCTTTCCTTCTCGAACGAGACCGCGAAGCCGAATTCGATCAGAAGGTGAAAGAGATCGCGGCCAAATACGAAGGCAAGCTCTCGTTCAAGTACAGCGGGCCGTGGCCGCCTTATAACTTTGTCCACATCAGATTGAAACTCGAACGCGGCGAAGCGCAATCGGAAGCCGTGCTGAGGTGATGGCGCAATGCTTCTCATAGACGATCTGTTGTTTCTTCCATTCAGTGGCTTCAGGTTCATCCTCGGCCAGCTTCAAAAGCTCGCCGATCAGGAACTGAACGACGAATCGGTCATCAAAGAGCAATTGCTCGAATTGCAAATGCGCCTCGAACTGGAAGAGGTTTCCGAAGAAGAGTTCACAGAGCGCGAAGCGGAACTCTTTGCGCGACTGCGCATAATCAAAGCGCGCCAGCTTGATATGCTGGATCAAATTCACACGGCCAAATCATCTTCGATAGTCATCGAGGCGGGCGGAGATGAAGGCGACTTCTGAGAACCGAGCAAGGAGGTGAAGAGGTGAAGAGGTGAAGAAGAAAAAAAACAGCGCGCGCGCCAGTTCTTCTCACACTCCATCAATCCTTCATCCTTTCACACATCGCATTTTGATCTTCGGCGGCAAAGGCGGCGTCGGCAAAACGACAGCCGCTTCTGCCGCCGCGCT
>DATEKX010000768.1:0-3239 GCA_035277165.1 Blastocatellia bacterium
AAAGCGTCCTTGGCTTTCTCAGGGTCTCCCATGCGCATCAGCGCTCGCCCGTACCAGGCGTGAAGCGCAGGCAGTTTGGGATTCAATTCAAGCGCGCGTTCGAGTTCTTTTATCGCGTTTTGCCCATCGTCAGCCAGCAGAAGGATTGACCCTATCAACAGCCTCGCCTCGGCAGAATCTTCGCCCCGAAAGACACGGTCTATTAGTTCCTGCCCTTTCTTCACCTGTCCATCGCCGACAAGGGCGCTGCCCAAAAGGTAGGCAAGCGTGCGATTGTTAGCGTCGGCCTCCGTCAGCGGCCCAAGCATTTCTATAACCTTCTTATACTCGCCGAGCCGCACCTGACAGTCTGCCAACAGCAGAATCGCGGTTTGCCGTTGAGGAAGCTCCTTCGACGTTGCGGCAAGGAATTGAGTCAGTTCGCTTGCCGACTCAGCAAACCAGGCCGCCTTGTAATAAGCCAGAGCCAGATTGAAACGAATCGTTTGATTACGATAATCAATGACGAGCGCTCGTTTGTATTGTTCAATCGCTTCTTCATAGCGCCCAAGCCGCGAATAGGCAGCGCCGAGATTCGACCGAACGTCGGCTCTGGCCGGATGCGAAGCAAGGATTGCTTGATAGCCGCGAATCGCGCCTTCGATGTCTCCAGACTCGTGCAACTGCATCGCACGCGCGAAAGCTGCGTCTGGATTGGTCGAATCTGTTTGAGCGAAGACCGGTTGATTTGCCGACGCGATTACTGCAAAGGCACAGAGCGAAATCAGCGTTTTCACTATCTGCCTTCGTCGGTTCTTGCTTGCCATTTATTGCTTCCAGCCTGACTCGAATATTTGCGGAGAGTATACATCATTCTCTTTAGGATTTCCAATCTGCGAGCCTCTTCCCTTGACTGTATTCGTGGGATGTTCAGGCGCAGTTAAGCTGATTTTTATGAGTGAAGCTGATATACTTGTCGCACTAATCTTTTCATCGGGAGATCGGCACAATGAAAACCTTTTTGAGTTGTCTTCTCTTGGCCGCGCTCGGCCTTTTTGCTTACAGTTCGATTAGCGGCCAAACCCCATCAGAGCAGCGTCAAGACGAGCCTGCGCTTCGTCTTAAAGCAAACGAAGTGTCGCTCGATATTGTAGTGAAGGATAAAAAGGGCCGATCTGTAAGAGACCTGAAGGCTGCGGATTTTGAAGTCTACGAAGACGGCGTTCTCCAAAAGGTCGAGTCATTTCGCTTCGTGCTGCGCGAGGCGGCAGCCGAACGCGATACAGTTCGCAAAGAAGGAAAAGAGGAACCTGCGCCGCAACCCGTCGCACCGCGTAACAATGCTTCTATGGGTGTGATCGCGTTGGTCTTTGACCGGCTCTCGCCCGAAGCCCGCTCGCTGGCGCGAAAGGCCGGGCTGGCCTACGCTAAGGAAGGCGTAGCAGCCGGTGATTTCACAGGCGTGTTTGCAATAGATCAATCGCTTCGCACTATTCAATCATATACGGATAATCAAGAGCTGATTAAACAGGCCGTAGATCGAGCTACCACTACCAGCACTTCAACCTATGCGTCGAGCGCCGGAAAGGTTCGCGATCTGTCTGACAGAAGCACTGGGCTAGATCGGACGGCTTCTTCTCAAGCGGCGGCGGCAGGCGAGGCGGGCGCTGCCCGTGACGGCGCGGGCGCATCGCAGGCTGCTGCGGCAGGCGGGCAGGCAATGCTTCAGCAGGCGCTCGTCGAAATGGAGAGCCGCATGCTCGAAAACTTCGAGACGCTTGAGCGCGATCAGCAGGGGTTTGCCACCATCAATAGTTTGCTTGCAGTCATAGCTCCTATGAAAAATATTCCGGGGCGTAAGACAATCATATTCTTCTCAGAAGGCTTGGCGCTTCCCGCGTCGGTCCAGACCAAGTTTCCTGCCGTAATCAATGCGGCGAATCGCGCGAATGTCAGCATCTATGCCATTGATGCGGCAGGGCTGCGAATAGAAAGCGGAACTGCTGAAGCCGCTCGCGAAATCAACTCGCTCGCCGCAAAACGCATGCAGCAGGCGACCAGAGGCAACGACACAGTAGTCTCTGCGCCTTACACCAAAGCTCTTGAACGAAATGAGGATTTGCTCCGGCTCGACCCGCGCAGCGGACTCGGCCAGCTCGCCGACGAGACAGGAGGCTTCCTTATTCATGACACCAACGACCTCACGTCAGGGCTTCGCCGCATTGACGATGATATGCGCGCTTATTATCTGCTGACCTATGCTTCCAAGAATGAAGATTACAATGGCCGTTTCCGGCACATCACGGTGAAGGTGAATCGTTCAAATGTAGAAGCGCAGACTCGAAAGGGCTATTACGCTATTGAATCACTCGGCCAGCTACCCGTCCTTGATTACGAGGTTCCGGCTCTTGCCGCAGCGCGCAGCGCGCGTTCCGGCTCAACTCACACTTCGTTTCAGGCTGCGGCGCTGGGTTTTCCTTCCACAAACCAGCCCGGCCTCGCGCTGATACTTGCTGAAGCGCCGATCTCTGCCTTCACACTCACGCCAGCCACTGACAAGAAGACTTATAATGCTGATTTTTCCATCGTCGCTTTGGTCAGAGATCAATCCAATCAGGTTGTTCAGAAGCTCAGCCAGCATTATCCGTTGAGCGGGCCTATAGAAAAGATCGAAGCCGCGAAAAAAGGAGACGTGCTCTTCTATCGCGAAATGCAACTACAGCCGGGTCGCTACACGGTTGAACTCATCGCATACGACGGACCGGCAGGCAAGGCGAGCGTTCGCTCAACCAGTGTTGAAATCCCGCCCGTAGATGAAAACAAACTGCGGTTAAGCAGCGTAGTGGTGCTCAAGCGCGCAGAGCGGATCACAGCGGAAGAGATGAAGCGAGACAAGCCTTTTCAATTTGGAGAACTTCTGGTGTATCCAAATCTGGGCGAGCCGATTCAGAAGTCGCAGGTTAAGCAGCTTACTTTCTTTGTTACTGCATGGCCTGCGAAAGGATCAGCCGATAGTCTAAAGATTGCGGTGGAGATTCTTCAAAACAATCATAAGGTAGGGCAAACAGCGGCTCAGCTTCCCGAAGCAGATGAACACGGGCGCATCAAGTATGCCAGCGCTCTGCCGCTTGATGGCTTCCAGCCCGGAGTTTACGAGTTGAAGATAACTGTGCGCGACAGCAAAACCAGTGTCAGCCGCTCTACTCAGTTCACGGTAGCGCCTTAGCGCGTGATTTGAAATGTGGGAATGCAACCCGCGA
>DATEKX010000769.1:0-10825 GCA_035277165.1 Blastocatellia bacterium
CGCGCTGCTGATTGATCTGCCCTTGCGCTTGCGGTTGACGCTGTTGCTTCTGCTGCTTCATCTGCTGGCGTTGCGCGCCCTGCTGTTGTTGGGCAGCGGCGGCTCGCCGTTGGAGTTGCTGCTGGCGCTGCGCTTTGAGCTGTTCTTTTATCTGATCTGCCTGAGCCTGCTGACCAGCCGTTCTTTGCTGGCGCTCAAGCTGTCTCAGTTCCTTGCGCGACTGGCCTTGCTGAATCGCCTGTTGCGCTGCCCTCGGTTGCTGATTTACAGGCATTTTCTGCACAGCACGTTCTTCTTTGCGCTGCTCGCGTTTGAGCGAACGCAATTCCGTCTGCGCCGTCTTGTCGCCCTGCTGCACACGTTGAGAAAGTTCAGCCATCTTCTGTTGACGCTGCTGATTTACGGCAGGCACAGCTCTATGAGTCATTGCTTCCGGCAATCCATCCGAGCGGCGCGAGGCCACTACCTGCCCGCTGTTATCAACCTTCAGCTTGTTCTTTCTCTGTTTCTCAGACACAGCCTGAACTTGAAATGCCTTTGCAGCATCACCTCTTCCCGGAGGAATCACGGGCGCGACGCTCGTAACAACAGGCGTGTTGAAAGCTTCCTGTCTATTTTGGCGCGGCCCCTTGATTCTGCGATCTGCGAACTCGCCTTTTCTTGCTAGCTGACGTACGCCGTCAACGGCGAATGCATCGGTTACGCCGCGCGACTGTGCGATCAATTGAGCATTCGCGGGAACGATCATCCGCCGGTCAATTCTGCGCCTGAAATCCTGCACAGGGATAACCGTCACGGCAGTCGGATAGTTCAAGTTCACGTAGTTGTGCTCTATGTTTACAACCTCAGTCACAACTCTACCCGATGCGAAATACCGTGGCTGAAAATCCGCGTCATAGTATCTCGATACATATCTTTCACCTGGGCCTAACGGTGCCCACGCTATCTGATGTGTCTGCTGTAATGGAATAAATGTTACGAGCGCAGGTGCGTAGACGGGATTTGTCCGACAGTCTTCCGGCACCCAGACCCAGCGCTGGCTGTTTGCATAAGCCCACCGACCATAGTGATAAGGCGCATAGCCCCACGGTTCATCAGCAATCCAGGTCGGCCCATAAACATAATTCACATCCCAATAGCCGGAACGATACGGAGACCAGTCTGCCTCTACGCGCGGCGCCCAGCAGCGACCGTAGCCATCAACATCCTGCCAATCGCCATACTGATCCAGATCATAGAGCCCCGGTATATCTTCCGACAGATAATCGTAGCTCGCCGAATGATGATACGGATCATAGTAGTCAGGATCATCAAGGTAAGCGTCGTAATCGCTGTAGCGGCCATCGTAGATGTTCGGGTAGCGCGAGCCGTAGTAATCATCAACGATGTTGCCTGCAAGATCAGGCGCAAGCTTTGACACTAACAACTGCGTTGCGGCCTGACCTACGAGCGTGAGAATTTCGCCTTTACCGATCTGGCCGGAGCCTTCGAGGCCGACCACTTGAGCAAGCCCGCTCAACACAGAGACTATCGTGTTGCCGTCGTCGCCTATGCCGACTTGATAAAGGCCCGGCTCGTTAAAATCAATCGCTCCGCCCGGAGTCGCTACTTCAAACAATTCGCCATCGGCAAGTTCACCGACATCGAACAACGCCGAACCGTCTCTGAGCGCAAGTTGCGTTCTGCTATCGGCAAGCGACAGCACGTCAAGCGACGCGCTCGGATCAAGCCGCGCGTAATTGCGACCTGTGAAAGCAATTGCTGCATGAGAATTGTCGCGAGTATAAACTCGATCACCGACCGTGAGCGGCGTATTGACGACCGCTTCTGTCCACTCGGTTGGATCTTCGCCCTCGGGTTCCAGCGAATGGGCTAAACCGACGCTGCCTTCAACGCGCTCAATGCGCGCGGCGCGCGGAGCGGTTAACGCTTCGACTTTCGGCTCCGAACGCGACAACAAAAATGCTGCCCCCGCTATGCCGATGATTCCGATGATAACGGCTATTAGTGCAACGGGCAGCGGAACTTTTGAGAATCGCTTGCTTAATTGTTTTAACATTGCTTGATCCCTCCTGCTAATGGTTCGCTCGCGCGGATTGAGTGATTATCAGTGCAACAATCATGCCCAAAATGCGCCCATTTATAATGATGAAAATGGATGCGGATTAGTTTATTGGCGAGACAGTTTAGATCAGAGCAATGCAGTGCGCCTGTACGTTTACCAAACGCGAAGCTCAAAGATGTAATGCACCATATCGTGCCTCAGGCGACTATACAGGGCGCGAAACTATCAATCGGCTTCGGAGTTTTCCGCGCTTCTGTAGTCAGTTTTGTTGAGCGTACGCCAGACGAAATAAGCCGGTATGCCCAGCACGATTACGCTGAGCGCCTTTAGCGTGCGAAGCGGGTCTTTAGACAATTGGTCGCTGAGAGTGTTGATAATCAAAACGACAGCAGCGATGATGAATAATAATGGGGTGAACGGATAACCCGGCGTTCGATACGAACGTTCGACATCAGGTTGTCGCTTGCGATAGACGAATATGCTTGCAGCGGCGAGCGCGTAAAAAATCCAGCCGGAAAAAACAACGAGCGTCAGCAGTTCATTGAATGTGCCTGCCATCGCAAGAACAGCAGACCACAGCGACCCGGCGATGATTGCAAATGCGGGCGTGCCAAATCGCGGATGCACGTTGGCTAACTGTTTGAAGAAAAGCCCGTCCGTCGCCATCGCATAATAAACGCGCGGCGACGTGAGCACGTTGCTGTTGGCTGCGCTGAAAATAGAGATCGAGATGGCGATGGTTATCAATGTTGCGGCTGTAGGATTTACTACGGCGGTGAGCGAAGCGGCGGCGACGCTATCAGATTGCGCGACGCCAGCCGGGCCGAGCGCCGCCAGATAAGCCACATTCGCAAGCAGGTAAATAGCGATCAGCGACACAGTGCCGATCAGAAAGGCGCGAGGGAAATCGCGCTGCGGGTTCACAATCTCGCCCGCGCTGAAAGTGCAGTATTGCCATCCTTCATAAGCCCATAGGACGCTCACCATAGCGATCATAAATCCCGAAGCGAGCGAGCCATTGATTTCCGAAGGCCACATCGTTGCGCTCGTTCCTTGAAAGCCATGACCAAATAGCAGCAGCGCTACGCTCATTAAGATTATCGCTCCGGCCTTAATCACCGTAGTCCAGTTCTGCACGTCCGCGCTCGTGCGTGTGCCGATGACATTTACAACGGTCACGACTAAGATCATCGCAAGCGCTATCGCATTTTTCATCTCCGGCGACAGAGTGATTACTTGAGCAAGCGTGTTGCTGAAGGCAACGGCCAGCGTTGCGACCGTTCCGCCGCCGATTGCAAAGAAGAGAGTCCAGCCGAAAAGGAAGGCTGGCATCGGGCCGAAGCAATCGCGTATGTGAACGTAAAGACCACCGGCTTTCGGATTGACCGTGCTCAATTCGCCGTAGGTCAGCGCGCCGAGCAAAGAGAGCAGTCCGCCGACAAGCCACACCATCAATGCAGGCGCTATGCGACCGTCTACCTGTTTGAGAACCCCGCCGGGAACGAGAAAGATGCCCGACCCGATCACCGAGCCGATGATGAGCAGAGTCAGATCGCGGAAATTCAATATGCGAGCAAGCTTCGTCATAGTCTAAAACACCTCGGTTATTTTCCGAACACGACGCGTCCGCCCGTGATTGTGTAGACCACAGTGGTCTTTTGTATTTCGTCGGGTGGGATGCGAAAAATATCTTGCGACAGGACTACTATGTCTGCCAGCTTGCCCGCTTCGAGAGCGCCTTTATTGTTTTCAGCAAACTCTGCGTAAGCGCACGACGTAGTGTAAGCGCGCACGGCCTCTTCGACCTTGACCTTCTGTTCGGGAATCCAGCCGCGCGGATTTTTGCCGTCAATCGTTGCGCGAGTGACCGCCGCATGAATTCCGAGAATCGGTGAGATAGGCGCTACAGTCCAGTCCGACCCGAACACGAGCGTAGCATCCGCGTCGAGAAGCGAGCGAAACGGATAGGTGGTTTTTATTCTGACAGGGCCGATGCGTTTTTCAGCCCATCGGCCATCGTCTATCGCATGATAAGGCTGCACGGACGGGATCACGCCGAGGCGCGCAAATCGCGCGATGTCCGTTGGCGCGAGATGCTGCGCGTGCTCTATGCGAAATCTCCTGTCACGTGGGCCGTTTTCTTTCTCGATCTCTTCAAAGTAATTCAGCAGTATGTTATTGGCTTTGTCGCCGATGGCGTGAATCGAACATTGCAGTCCGGCTTTGTCGGCATCTTTGATGTTCTTTTTCATTGTGCCTTCGGGAATGTTGTCATCGGCCATCAATCCCGAAGTGCTCGGCGCATCTGTGAACGGCTCGAAAAACAGCGCGGTCGTCGAGCCGAGCGAGCCGTCCATAAACGCTTTCAGTCCGCCCAGCCGCAACCAGTCATCGCCTTTTCCCTGTCGCGCAATCGTATCGGCCTGCCGCTTCCAACTGCCGAGCGGAGTTCTGGCATAGACGCGAACGGTCAACTGATTCGCATCGCGGAATCTTTTGTAGACTTCGTAGTGAGGCCACAAGGTTATGTCTTGAACCGAAGTCACGCCGTTGCGCGCCGCTTCTTTCATCGCAGCCGTGAGCGCTTCGTCATATTCCGCATCGCTCGGATTGGGCATAAACGACCCGACAAGTCCCTGTGCTGCGTCTTTGAGCACGCCCGTAGGCTCGCCCGTCTTCGAGTCTCGAACGATAGTGCCGCCCGGCGGGTCTTTCGTCTCTTTGGTGATCTTCGCCATCTTGAGCGCGACGCTGTTGGCCAAAGCCATGTGCCCGTCGAGCCGAGAGACGAATACAGGATTATTCGGCGTCACTCGGTCAATCAATTCTTTCGTGGGCAACGGGCCACCGGGCCATAGTTCGTGATCCCAATCGCCTCCGGTAATCCAGCGACCGGGGCCGACACGAGCGGCGTGCGCTTTGATTCGTCGCGCGAACTCTTCTTGAGTTGCTGCGTCGCGCAGATCAACAGAGAGCAGTTGAAACCCTCCGCTCATGAAATGCGTGTGATCGTCAATGAAGCCGGGAAGCGCGAGGCGGCCTTGAAGATCAATGACCCGCGTTTCTGTACCCGCGAGCTTTTTGATTTCGTCGCCGGAGCCTGTTGCGATGATGCGACCATTCAGCGCGGCGACAGCTTCAACCCAGGGGCGAGCTTTATCACCCGTCCAGATGCGACCGTTCGTTAAAACGAGGTCGGCTGTTATGGGCGCGCGAGAAAATTCTTCTGCAATCTTGCTAGACACGAACGGCAGTATATTGGTCTGACTGCTATTGTCAACCGTGAAGGCCACCAGTATGTATCGAGCGCCGTTCGGCAAAGTAATGTATGCCGCATCGTGTCGCGTGGAAGATGTCCATCCTGCTTTTGAATAAAGTTGTGAACCGGGCGGGAGCAGTTTGCCCGAAAAAGCAATGGCTTGATCATCCGGGTCTGCGCTCTTTGTGAACGGGTCGCGATGCAAGAGGCTCATCATCGCGCGACACCTGGAAGAGGACGCTGCGCGGTCGGTGATTATCTCGTACATCAATCGCGCGACGGCTTCGGTCGTGAGCTTGTTGCGAAGCTCGAAGTTCGGCCCAAGCCCCTGTCGCTCTCTTCCGTAAGGCGATTCGCACCATGTCTTTTGATTGACGTTGATCTTTTCGTAGCCGAGGCTTGCGAAATAGCGATTCACAGCGTTGCGCTTGTCCATAAACTGGCGGAGCGCCGCTTCGTCAAGCTCAGGCCCATCAGTCGTGCCAGTAAGCTGATTGAGAACGTAATGCGTCGCATCGTTCGATGAATCAACAATCATATCGTGAAGAGCGCGTTCAAGCTCAGGCGTTGATTTAAGAGCGCCGGTCTCCAACTGATGATGCGCCGCGACTAGATAGAAAAGTTTGACTACGCTTGCCGGATAGATTTGCTCCTGCCCTCTGTGGCTGGCCCACATTATGTGGTTGCGGTCGTTGAGATCAATGATCGTGAGCGCGATTTTATCTGCTGTGAGTCCGCCCTTGCCGAATTTTTCTACGGTTGCAGCGACAGTATCGCGCGTAATTTTTTCGAGCCGCGAAGACGGCTCAAAGCCCGGACGGCTTGCCTGAGCCAGAGCGGTTATTTGAATGAAAAGAAATGCTGCGATCAACGCAGCGCACTTTATGCGATACGATCTGAGGCGAATCATTGCTGACCTCTGGAAGTGGTATGTGAAATCATTTGGAGAACGACAAAGTTAATTGATTTGCGTTGAGAAGGCCAGCTTGAAATTCAGTAATTGGCAGGAGTAATCAACTCAGCCCCGTAGGAGCGACCTGTCTGTAGAACCAGCAACGGAAATATTTTTGTAGCTCCGTAGGAGCGACCTATCAGTCAATAGGTCGCTCCTACGGAGCTACAAAAAACACCTTGTTCATTATTTCTTTTTGCTTTCCCACACGCGCGCTTGAAGAGATGTAAGCTGGTTGCGATTCTGAGCGCCTTCGATTATCACCACATCTTTGTCGCGCAATTCGATTGACACCAAACCTTCGCTTGTTTCGTAAATGCGAGGCTGCGCGTTCATATCCGTGGGGCCGCTCACTTTGTATCGTTTTTCGCTTCGCAGCGAGTAAGCGTCAAAGAATTCTTTCGCGTCTTTTGCAGTGTCCCAGGTCGTGTACTGAATGAGCGCCGATTCGCCCGCAGCTTTGTTCTCGTAAAAAGCATAACGGTCGCCGCCCCACCCGGTTGCCGCTGTACGCGCCGCAGACCGAGGAATGAACTCGCCGAGCAAGACTTGATAACCGAACTCGCCGTTTACATCCGCGTCCGATTGCTTCCACGTTCGCCCAAAGATTGTGATGAGGGCGGGTATTTCAATCTTCACAGGATTTTCGCGCGCCAAATACTTTTCAGGATGAATGATCTGCTCGGTTGATGCGGGCAGTTGTTGATAAACGCTATCGAGTCCGCGCCACGAACCATTCTTCAACACGGCTTGCGCAAATCCTGCGCCGTATACGTAAGGGAATTGAAGGTTCTCGCGCAAGACGTTCGGAGAGGCAGAAAGAACCGGATAATTCGGATCGTCTGTGTTCGTGTCTGCTTCGATCAATCGGTCGGTGAGCGAGCCTATGCGTGTCATATCAATTCCGCGCATGCCGGACTGTTCCAGATCATATTGAATCATCACAAGCGTGGCTTCGCCTTCAACGAGCGCGTGCGCGGCAAGCTCTGCGTCAGAATCGCCCTTTGGCCATTTCTCGAATCGGCGCAGGTCGAAATGCTGATCTTGCAGCGCGTGAACAAGCTCGTGCGCCATGACTTTCTTCTGCTCTGACATCGGCAGCCACGCGGCAAGATAAAACTCTTTCGTCTTAGGTTCGTAATAACCTGCCACCTGTTCGCGCAGAAGCTTTACAATGTAGTTGCGCAGTTGAAAATCCCTGCCAATCAGCCCCATCTTGACAAGCGTTTTTTGCGAGGCCTCAAATTCTTCGGGCGGAGTAGATTCATCTAAATCGCGTATGACAGAGGCTTCGATTTCGTCCCTGGTCTTGAGCGCGCTTTTAACCGGATGTTTGATTTCGAGGTCGCGCAGTCGGCTGACGACTTTCAACACATCGTCTGTTGCTGCGAGCGTCGGAGCCGGGTCCGGTTTTTTGATTGAAGCAGCGCCTTGCCACGCGGCGACGCCCGAGCCTGCAAACAATGCCAGCGCCAGCACGAAAGCGAGGCCGGAAGTAAATCTTTTATACATCATGAAGACCTTTCATTAACAACCAATGATTGTAGAATTCTCCGCTCGCTCGCGCGATTTGTCAATTTTCCACTCAGTCGGTTAGTGGCCCAGCCTTTATAATTCAATTGAAATGGTTAACAGAGGCAGGCATGATAACGAGGCCGCTAAGAATAAAGCGAAAGCAGGAAAGGCAAAGCGAAATGACGACGGAAGAAATGGAACGCGCAATTGAAGCGTTGCTCGGTCAAAGCACGCAATTCAACGCGGCTCTTGATCGTGTGCGTGAAGTAGTCGAGCGGCTGTCAGAATCACACGTTAAAAGCCTTGAAGATATGCAGGAGATGCGCCAGTCGCAGGTGAAAATGTCTAATGATTTCCAGCTTCTTACCGGTAAAATTATCGATTTGACCGACAGCGTAACCCGTCTGAAAGCGCAGAGCGAAGCCGATAGAGCCGAGATGCGTGAGGGTTTCAATAATTTAATAATCGCCAATGAGGTTACAAGGAAACTTGCAGAGGATGTGGCAAAGCCCGCCATAGCTACAAGCCAGCGTATTTCCAACTTGGAGAGCAATGGATAAACAGATGTGAGGGCAGGGAAAAGGATTCGAGCTAATCGCTGACAGTAAGCCGGAATACTATTGTGAATTGATCGAAAGCGCGCTACTATACGGCTGTCCCGCCCCCGGAACGATTTGTGTCACATTGATTACGAATAATAAAAAATGAAATCTGCCAAAAGTTTTCTGTCCCAAAACCATATGGCTGCGCAATGTGTTATCGAATCAAGCTCCATTTTGCTCGTGAACGATCATCCGGCATGGCTTGAAGCGGCGCGCACCATTCTCGATTCAGACGAATTTACAATAAGCAGCGCCGACAGCCTCGACGCGGCGCTAGAGATGGCGCGCGCGCTGCCGCCCGACCTGATCGTCAGCGACCTGGCTATCTCCGGCATGAGTTGCGCGGAAATCTGCTCGTGGCTAAAAGCAGAGCCTTCGATGGCTGATGCTCCCATCCTGCTCATCACCTCTCCGTCGGGCGACGACCAGAGTTTGATAGACGGAATGGAAGCAGGGGCGGATGATTGTCTTCATATCACTGCGTCCGGCGGTTTGATACGCAAGAAGGCCGAGCGCCTCATCACTCAATTCAAAGAGAAACGCGCGCAAGAAAGCCTGTGCGATATCACCGAACACAAACTCGTAGAAGAAGAAATGCGCCGCAGCGAAGAACGATTTCGATTGCTGATCGAAAATTCTTCCGAAGTCATTTCGATTATTGAACCCGATGGAGCGGTCGGCTATCAAAGCCCTTCGATCAAACACGTGCTTGGTTACGAGCCGGAAAATATGATCGGCAAAAACCTGTTCGCATTCGTTCATCCTGACGATCAGCAAAAAGCGACTGAAACACTCGGCCTCGTGCGCGACTCTCAAGGTTTCGCTTCTGCCATAGAGCTTCGCTTTATTCATAAAGACGGCACCGAACGAAGACTTGAAACAATCGCAAACAATCTTTTAGATGATCCGGTTGTTGCCGGAATAGTCATCAACTCGCGCGACATAACTGACCGCAAGAACACGGAAGAAGCTTTGCGGCTTACGCAGCTTTCCATAGACCGCAACGCAGATGCCGTTTACTGGATAGGAAAGGACGGACATTTCCTTTACGTCAACGATTCGGCCTGTCGTATGGTCGGCTACACGCGCAAAGAGATGTTTTCGATGCACCTGTGCGATATTGATGTGATCTTTATAGCCGAAAACTGGCCGGAAACCTGGGAAACCACCAAACGCAGAGAGACTTTCACGTTTGAATCTCGCCAGCGCAATAAGCGAGGGAAAATTTTTCCCGTCGAAGTGACGGCGAGTTATCTGGAGTTCAACGGCAAAGAATGCATAAGCGCTTTCGTGCGGGATATTTCTGAGCGCAAGATCATGGAAAGAGCTTTGCGGCAATCCGAGCGCGAGTATCGCAACCTGTTTGAAAACGCGACCGACACTATGGTTGTCTTCGATCCTGAAACCGGAATCATACTCGAAGCCAACAGCCGCGCATGCGAGATGTACGGGCTTACCAAAGACGAGCTTTTAGGCATAAGCCTGAAAGTGATCGCTAAAAACGCGGGGGGCGAGGAAGAGCGAGTTCGCGAAATTCTCACACACGGCAGCGTCAAGAATTTCGAGACCGTGCATTTTAGAAAAGACGGAACACCGATTGACCTTCTTGAAAACAGCTCGCTTATAGAATACGCGGGCAGAACATCGATTGTCAGCACATTTCGCGAAGTTACGCAGATCAAGCGGCTCCAACAGCAACTCGTACAATCGGAGAAACTGGCTGCCCTCGGCCAGCTTGTTTCAGGCGTCGCGCATGAACTTAACAACCCGCTCACTTCCGTCATCGGTTACACGCAACTGGCTCTGGCGGGTTCAGCGCTCGATCATCAAATCAGAGAGCGCCTCGACATAGTCAGCCGCGAAGCCGAACGCACGCGGCGAATCGTTCAAAACCTGCTCTCTTTCTCGCGTCAGCATAAGCCTAGCCGTGCAACCGTAGACCTCAACGATTTGCTTGAACGGACGCTCGAACTGCGAACTTACGAGATGAGAGTGAACAACATCAAGATCAATCGCGAACTGGGTTCGATACCGATGGCGATGGCCGACGGCCATCAATTGCAACAGGTCTTTTTGAACATAGTGGTGAACGCAGAGCAGGCGATAAACAGTTGCGAGCGCGGCGGGACTTTGACCGTCAAGAGCAAAGTCAAACAGGTAGACGGCAGCGATTGGATAGAAATACAGATTGCAGACGATGGGCCGGGCATACTGCCGGAAAACATCAATAAAATATTCGACCCGTTCTTTACCACAAAGCCTGTAGGCAAGGGAACCGGTCTGGGACTGTCAATAAGTTACGGGATAATGAAAGAGCACGGCGGAGCAATCAGAGTCGAGAGCCAACCAGCCAACGGCGCTACTTTCATCATCGAGCTTCCCGCATAAAAGAAAACAGAGAGTTCACCACAGAGGCGCCGCAGGACGCAGAG
>DATEKX010000770.1:0-8043 GCA_035277165.1 Blastocatellia bacterium
CGCGCCCAGATTGCTGTAACCCTGAAAATTATCAGGCTGGATTGTGATTACTCGACGAAACTGTTCGGCGGCTTCATTATATCGTCCGAAAGTGTGAAGACACCTGCCGAGGTCGTTATAGTTTTCCCAGTAGCCGGGACGGATTCGTATTGCCTCTTCAAAATATATTATCGCCTGCTCGATCTCTCCTTTGCGCATGCAGCAATGGCCGAGCCATCTGTACGCGTCGTTGTTCATCGGTTGCAGATTTGCTGCGCGGTCAAACTCTTCAATCGCTTTCTCGACTTTACCGCTGCCGTAATAAATAATACCCAGCGATATATGAACCTGTGCCTGTTGCGGATCGAGCACAAGCGCGTGATCGCTTGCGGAGACCGCGCGGTCTACCCAGATATTTTCGCGCGTCGCCTGATACTTTCGCCAATACGCCTCGCCCAGTCCTGCGTATGCCAGAGCGAAGTCCTGATCGAGCTTGAGCGCTTCATCGAACATCTGTATGGCGAAGTCCACGTTTTCTTGAACGTCATACCGCTCAAGGAAAGCTCGCCCTTTTGAATAAAACTCAAATGCGTCTATGTTGGTCGTCGCCGGTTTCGCTATCTGATCTCTGACCCTGCCGGAAACATTTACTTCCAATGCGGCGGCGACGCTTTCGCAGACGGCATCTTGAATGCTGAACAGGTCTGCCGCATCGCCTCGATACTGCGATCCCCAGATGACTCGCGCTGTTTCCACATCAGTCAACCGCGCCATCACGCCTATCACCTGGCCCGCTCGCATCACTTCGCCTTCAAGCAGGATCGTCGCTCCAAGCTCGCGCGCAAGCTCGCGCGCTCCCAGTCCCGCTTCTCGCATTCGGCCCGCTCCCGCCGATTTAGAAAGCACCGACAAACTGCTGATCTTTGCAAGGTCTGTCGTTATCGCGTGGGCAAGACCTATGCCTATGAACGAGCTTTCATCGCTTGAAGCTACAGGCTCAAGCGGCAGGACGAGAATCGTGGGCGGCGAAAATGTTTTTAATGATCGTTGCTCGGACGGTCTCATCGAAGAGGTGTTCTTTACTCCGGCAGACTTTCGATTCAATTCATTCGTTGTAGCAATCTCCACAGTTACCTGGCTGTCGCTCGGCGCAACCTCAGGAGCCTTCAGCTTCACATCTTCCAAATCGCGTTTCACTTCGGCGAAAGACGAATAGCGGTCGCTGCGTCGTCTCGCAAGCAGGCGCATTGCTATGTCGCTTACGCCCGCAGGCATACCGGCGGGCAATCGCGATATTCGCATCGCTTCATGCTTTAATATAGAAGCTGCGACTTCAAACGCGTTCGCGCCTTGAAACGGCAAGCCCCCGGTCATCATCTCGTAGAGCACTATCCCGAAAGAGAATATATCGGTCCGTTCGTCCAGCGGTTCGCCTCGAAGCTGTTCAGGCGACATATAAGAGAGCGTGCCGACAACGACGCCTGATTCAGTGAGTCGTTCAATGTCTGACTTGTTGTCTTGTCTGTGTTCAATCCCTGCAAGCGTCTTCGCCAGTCCGAAGTCGAGCACCTTTACCTGCTCGCGCTCGGTCAGCAGTATGTTTTCCGGTTTAATGTCGCGATGAATGATCTTTCGGGAGTGAGCTTCGGCAAGCGCATCACAAATCTGAATGGCGATGTTCAGTATCGAGCCTGATGTGAGCGAGTGCGCAGAGATCAGATCGCGTATGCTGCGGCCTCGAACATACTCCATCACGATGTAAGCGTGCTCGTCCGTTTCGCCTATCTCGTAAATCGTTACTATGTTCGGGTGATTGATGGATGATGCAGCCTGCGCTTCGCGCACGAACCGGGATTTTGAAACAGCCGCATCAATGCCCTGTTTCGACATCACCTTGATGGCGACGATCCTCATCAGCGCAGGGTCTTCGGCCTTGTAGACTTCGCCCATGCCGCCTGCGCCGAGCTTTTCTATGATCCTGTATTTCGACAGCGCTTCGATCACTTCTTAATTTCCGAGCAGCGCAAAAAGCGTGGAGCCGCCGAAACCGACTGCCAGAGCCAGTTTCAAGGTTTGTTATCGCGTCGCCGTTTCCCTGCGCCCGTCTTTGCCCGGGCCGTAGAGCGCGCGGCCCGGCGTGGCGCGCGTGTGCTTGCCGTCTTCAATCACAAGTTTGCCGTTGACAATTACACAGGCGAACCCGACAGCATATTGGTGAGGTTTATCAAAAGTCGCAAGGTCGGCCACCTTGTTTTCATCGAAGATGACAATGTCGGCAGCCATGCTCGGGCGAATGATTCCGCGATCCCAGAGCCTGAACGTCGCCGCCGGAAGCGAGGTCATCTTTCGCACAGCGTCTTCAAGTCCTATCAATTTCTTGTCGCGCACGTAGCTGGCAAGCACGCGCGCGTTGTTGCCGTACCCGCGCGGGTGCGGCGCGCCGTTGTTCATTCGAATCACGCCGCTGTCTGACGCAATCATCGTGTAAGGTCGCGCGATTATGCGTTCAACGTCCGCCTCGCTCATCTTGTGATAGATCATGCCTGCTGAACCATTCAGGTACATCGTGATGATCTGTTCCGCTTCTTCTTCGGGGCCGGTCTTGCCCCGCGCGAGCTTTGTAATATCGGTGATGCTCTTGCCTTCGTAAGAGCGGTCAGCGCCATAGCCCGATACGACCGCGTAAGAAAAATCCTTAAAGCCGCTCTTGCGAATCGACTCTATCATCTCGCGCTTGATCTTCGCGTGAGTTTGAACATCTGCGAGCCGCTGCCCGGCTTTCTCGCGCCCGCCTTCGAGCGCCCACGATGGCAATAGCACGCTCAACGAGGTAGACGAGGCCGTGTAAACGTACTGGTCAACTGTCACCTGCTGGCCGCGCGCTCGGGCATCTTCGACCATCTGGCAAGTGATGCGGCTGTCGCCCCATCGCTTCTTCGATGACACTTTGAAATGCGATATGTCTACAGGAAGCCCCGCCTGCTCGCCTATGGTAAGGGTCTCTGCTATCGAGTCCGTAACCTTGTTGCCTTCGTCTCGCATATGCGTTGCGTAGACGCCGCCGTGTCGCCCGACTACTTTCGCAAGCTCTACGACCTCAGAGGTCTTGGCATAAGTGCCCGGCACATAGATTAGGCCCGTTGACATTCCGACAGCGCCTTCGCGCATCGCGCGATCAACTATTTCGCGCATGCGATCAAGTTCTTCGGGTCGCGGGTCGCGGTCTTCTTCTTTCATCACCTCGCGGCGCACAGAACCGTGCCCAACCAGCGTAGCTATGTTGACCGATATTCCTTTCGCTTCGAGTTTCGACAGGAAATCGCCTACCTGAGTATCAGACGAGCCGCAGTTGCCTGTGACCATTGAGGTCACGCCCATGTAAGCAAAATTGTCTGCTGTTGGATTATCGGGGAGGCTGCCTTCGACATGCGTGTGAACGTCAATGAAACCGGGCGCGACGATCATCCCTTTTGCGTCAATCACACGAGCGGCGAGCCGCGCGTCAACAGCGCCGACTTTGATTATGCGGTCGTCCTTTATCGCAACCGAGCCGTACAGCCATGGGTTTCCTGTCCCGTCAACTATGCGGCCATTGATTATCACAATGTCATATTCCGGCCCGGTCGCGCGAGACTGCGAAATGAAGAAAGGCAGAACCGGAAGCAAAACAATGAATAGAAAGGCAAAAGCTAGTTTCTTCATCATTATTTCCTCTCAGCGCGATGCTGACACCGATTTCAATCTAAAAGGCAAGACGTCTGCGCCGGAAAGCATAGCACAGAAAAGCAGGCCGTATGAAGGTACAAGAACGAAGTGGAATGCGAGCAGGTTGACTAGCAATTTGACCATGAGCGGGACAGGTTATTTCGCTCACATTCAAGCTGCTTCAAGCAAGTTGGACGTAGCCTCCGCGAAAATAGGCCAGAGGCTTGCCATCGCTCGCATTAATTCTTTCAACCTCGCCCACGACGATTGTGTGATCGCCGCCGGAATACATATGCGCGACGCGGCATTCAATGCAGGCCAGAGTATCTGTAAGAATCGGGTCGCCCGCTATACCTTCCGTATAACCTATGCCAGCAAAGCGGTCGGTCTCTTTTGAAGCGAAGCGGCGAGAGATTACTTCCTGATCTTCGGCCAGAACATTTACTGCGAAGTGATGGCCTTCTTCAAGAATCTCGTGAATAGATGCGCGTTTGTCTATACAGACGAGGATCAAAGGAGGCTCAAGCGAAACAGACGAGAACGCACTGACGGTGATGCCGCTAGGTTTATCGTCTTTACTCTTGGTGGTGACAACTGTCACGCCGCTGGCAAATCGGCCCAGCGCGTTGCGAAACTCATCCTTGCTAACTGGCATTTGACCTCTCTCTCAGTAAAGTGGGGAAGGCAGTTAATCTAAAATATCTGGTATTACTGCCTTCCGTCTTCTATCTACTGCTTTTTGTATTTTGCTATTAACTCGTCCAAGCCTTTAGTCGAGCCCGCATGGCGATAACTGTAATAGGACTTAAGGTCTTCAAAAACCTGATCGTGAAGTTGCTTGTACGGCTCGCTTCCTTCCGATAGAGCAACCGCGTGGGCGTACAGATCAATCACTGCGTCCATCTTTGCGTGCGCCTGACGAAGCAGTTCGTCTTTGAGCGGCCCTGCCGCCTGCGCTTTGTGTTTCTCGGCAAAATCCTGATACTCGTTGTTGGCAATCGTGCCGAGCAGCACATAGGTGAATGGATTGTCAGCCTTGAGCGATACAGCTTTTTCGAGCCGCGTCTTCGCTTCGTCTTTCTTGCCAGTCATCATCGAGACTATGCCAGCAGCCTGATAAAGCTCAGGCAACAGACGGGTCTGAAAATCGCCCCATCGCGTATCGTCCATGCCTTCGGGTTTCTTGCCCGCTTCGATTAACTCTATGGCTTTCAGCGCGTATTGCTGGCTTTGCTCTACGTATTTCGGATTCTGCTTTTTGGCCTGTTCTATGCCGGTGAGCGACATGTTTGTCAGCGTGACAAGATCATTCGGGTTCTTCGCGATAGCCGCTGCCCCTACGCGAAATGCGTCGTCTAAACGATTGGCATTGATGTATGCGTCTATAAGAATCGGGTTGATAATATCAACATCGCTTTGTTCTTTGAATACAGTCAGCGCATTCTCCAGAAGCGAAATTTTCTGCGTCGCGTCAGTCGATTTGTTTATCTCCTGCACGACGTAACCGACGACCGTCGCTCGCTGCGTGCTTTTAGGATATTTCTTAACGAACTCGCCAGCGAGTTTCAACTTGGTCGCAACGTCCGGGGCCGTTTCTACTTTCATCCCCGCTTCCTGCTCGGCTTTGGATGCCTGTGGCGCTTTGTCTTGCGCCGCATAAGAGCTTGAGGCTAGTACAAACATAGCCATAATCGCGCACACCGATAACGCTTTCGTCATGGCGAATAGTCTTAATTTCATCATTGACCTCATTCTTCTTTGGAATTAAGCAACACGGTTGCGAGCGCAACGGCTCCAACGCTCTATGTATTTTGCTTTAACCTTACGGCCATTGGCAAGCGACTCATCGGCCTGTCGGTCTGCTCGTGATTTGTGGCATCGCATGTTATTGATTCCTCTCATCAGCTTTGGAAGAGTATTTTCGTTCTGTACTAAAGGCTACAGGCAGTATAGAATGGCTCCTGCCTTCGACCACCTCAGTGCTTAACTGTAGAGTTGCGGTTGATGCAATGATCTATCTGGCAGTTTAATTTAAAAATAAGTTCGCTGATCAAATTGCAAAGAGTGACCGAGAAAAAAAATGCCGATATAAGGACGCGCTTTGAATCTTTGCGTGGAGCCTGGTGGCCGTCAATCCGCGCCATTATGGATGAAGTAATCCATGAATCGAGTGTAGATGGTTCATTGCTCAGGCGGATGGCCGATTATCATTTGCAGTCGGAAGGCAAACGACTGCGAGCCATTCTTCCCCTTCTAATAGCTGAAGCTCTTGGCGTTGACCCCGGTAGGATGGTGCCTTTCGGGGCCGCATGCGAGATGCTGCACAATGCATCTCTCGTCCATGACGATCTTCAGGATGGAGATAGCGTCCGTCGCGGGCAACCTGCCGTCTGGAGAAAATTCGGCACGCCTCAGGCAATAAATCTGGGAGATGCCATGATTGCCCACACGATACTGCTCATGCATCGACTGGAGGTGCCTGCAGCATTACGAGAGCGAGCCACTTGCCGCGTGCTGCTGGAGATGCTGAGGGTGATCGAAGGACAAGTCCAGGATTTGGAACTCAAAGTGCAATCCGATGTCACCCTTGCCAATTACATGCAGATGGTGGAAGGCAAGACCTCAAGGCTATTTGCTCTTCCGATGGGCGGCGCGGCGTTGTTATGCGGCGCTTCCGAAGAGGTCGAGCGCGGTCTTGTTGAGGCCGCCTGTCATATCGGCGTGCTCTTTCAGATACAGGACGACATTCTCGACATCTACGGCGACAAAAGGCGCGACATGACCGGCAATGACATTCGCGAAGGCAAACGCAGCGTGCTTGTTGTGCATTGCCTCGAATCTGTCACGGCGCAAGAATCCGCGTGGCTCAAAGAAGTGCTTGATAAACCTCGGAGCCGCACTACCGCGCAAGACATAGCCGAAGTAAGAGCTATGTTCGAGCGTTCTGATTCTCTCGCGTTCGCTCTCAATGAACTCGCGCATCGCAGACATGCGGCTCTCAATGTGCAAGCGCTCGCCTCCTACCCGGCCTTGTCTAAAGTTCTCGACGAAGCCTGCCGCCTCTTCCTACAGCCTATCGTTTCAGTTATCCCGACTTCGTCATGGACAGTTCAATCATAGTCCTGTTACGCATCAAAATAACTAAAAACGTTTGTCATTTCGAGTATTTCCAGCACCGTGACATGTAAAACCTTGCACGGCTGTTTTGTAACATGGTATACTCTGCCCCACTTCAACATTTCCCTATGAGAAGGAGAGAAACAATGGAAAGCAAACAGATGTATGAATCGGAACTGACAGAGGTCATGGAAAACGAATTGACCGATGAACAACTACAGCAACTAGCCGAAGGTTCCTGCACGTGGGGAGCCAACTGCGGTAGTTAACGCGGAAAAGCTACGCTGAACTCACTCGCGACGTGACGTGCAGCTTGTTGCGTCGCGAGATTTCTTAGAGCATCTGCAAATTTATAGAAATCCAGATTTGTTTTTCCTCAGCCTCAATTAATAATAAATCATCTCCATGCAAGACGAGATTACGCGAAGACTCGATACATCCTTGGATATGGTCAAGGATCACATGCATTCTGTGTTGATGTCTGCTGAAAGCTTCGCCCACATACGGAAAGTGGCTCAGTCGCTGCCGATCTTTGCCGTAGATTTTTTCGGGTTCGAGTGCAGACTGGGAGCAGGCATTGGGCCAACCGATTGCGCGCTGAACCTCACGCCGGACGGAGCCAGAATGCTCGCAGGCAGACATTCAATTCCGCCGCCGCAGGAATTGCAAAACGGCCCGTGGGAAAAGATACATAGCTTCTATAGAGAATGGGGCGATACGCGTCAGCCTTCATATGCCGATGCCGGAGCAACATGGCTTGAGTTTGACCTGTCATCGGAATTGCCTGCGCCAAATCTTTTGTTCGGGTACTGGCCGCGCGACGTTGAAATAAAGCGCCCTCCCGAATGGCTCGCGGGTACTATCATTCCAATGCTGCTGGGAGATTCGGTTTCCGAGTCTATGCGGCAAAACTTTCTAAGATGTCTCGAAGCGTGCCCTGTGGAAACGAACGATTTTCAAATCGGAGTAATGCTGGCGCGCAATATTCAGGTTATTCGGCTATGCATTTTCGATCTGCCAAAAGATAAGCTGCTTCCTTATATGGACAAAATCGGGTGGGAAGGCCCCATCGATGAGTTGCAAAAATACATGGAAGCATTTCGCCCGCATGCTGACTTCATCGGCTTGCACCTGGATATCGGCGAGCGAGTCTATCCGCATATCGGCGTAGAGCCTAATTTTGTGGCAGGCTGCTGGTCTCGCCAGCCGCGCAGAGAGCCGCGATGGTACGGTCAGTTCGAT
>DATEKX010000771.1:0-11538 GCA_035277165.1 Blastocatellia bacterium
CCCTGCCCGGATGGTCGTAAGACCATGACAGTCATCGCCTGTCGGCGATCCGGGCAGGGACAAGCCCTGCCCCTACTACTTTGTTACATCCGTGCCTGTTTGAGTTATCAAGTAGCCTGAAGCGATTGCTTGATATATGATTTGCGTAAGAGAGCGGTTCTTTAGGAGTAAGTAATGAGCGGCACTTTGACACCTCAGAAAACAGATCTCGGCTGGGTGATTGAAATTCCATCTGAAATGGCGCACACGCTGGGAGTGGCCGAAGGATCTTTGGCAGTGCTTCATGCGAAAGCTAGTGGTCTCGAAGTTGAGATTTTGTCGCCCCCTTCGCCCGAACTGGAAAATTCAGTGCGCCGGATTTATGAGAAGTATAAAGAAGCCTTCGAGGAGATGAAGCGTCTTGGAGATTGAAGAGACGAAGTATCTCTCTTACGCCGATGCTGTATTCATTCATATCCATTTAATGCGCATTTGCGGAGAAATACACTTCGGTGTTTTTGATCGTGCATTAATTGAGTCTGCGCTGACCCGCCCGCAACAATCTGCCGCTTACGAGAATAGTGACATCATTCGACAGGCCGCAACGCTTTGTTACGGATTAATCAAAAATCATCCATGGGTCGGCGGCAACAAGCGAACAGCCACAGCTATCGTTGACGAGTTTTTATATCGCAATGGTAAGAACGTAGGAGGTTCAACTGCGGAAATAATCGAGCTTGTATTAGCAGTTGAAGCCGATCTGTGGAAGGTAGATGAAATTGAGGCTTGGCTACGCCAGCACTGCATATGATATGGGTTGAACTCTTCGATGCAATAAGTCCATGTCACGCAGATCAGTTAGACCCTGCTGGCGTCTTCGCTATAAAAATGATATTTCTTGGCTTGAGCTATTACCGATAATCAAAGGAGCAGTCGCTATGAAGATGAACAGCAGGCGGGTCGAGGCTTGTTTGATTGCGTTGATAATTTTCCTTTCGATTCCTCGAACCGATATTCGCGCGCAGAATCACGGCTATGATCAAGGCCTGCTGAAAGGGCTGAAGTATCGCAGCATCGGCCCGTATCGCGGCGGCAGGTCAACGGCAGTCGCAGGGGTCACGTCGCAGCCGAACGTGTTCTACTTTGGCGCAACGGGCGGCGGCGTGTGGAAGACGACCGATGGCGGCGTTAACTGGGAGAACGTTTCTGACGAATACTTCAAGACAGGCTCGGTCGGAAACATAGGCGTCGCAGAATCCGACCCGAACGTCATCTATGTCGGCATGGGCGAGACTCCAATTCGCGGCAACGTGTCGCACGGCGACGGCGTTTACAAATCAACGGACGCGGGAAAGACATGGAAGCGCGTTGGCCTTGAAGACTCTCGCCAGATCAGTCGCGTGCGTGTTCATCCTAAGAACCCCGACATTGTTTATGTCGCGTCGCAAGGCCACGTCTGGGGGCCGAACGATCAGCGCGGCATCTTCAAATCGGTTGACGGCGGAAAGAACTGGCAGCGCGTTTTGTTTCGCGATAGCAAATCGGGCGCGACCGATTTGATTCTCGACCCGACAAACCCGAACGTCTTATACGCCGCGCTGTGGGAGGTCTCGCGCAAGCCGTGGACTTTGGAAAGCGGCGGGGCGGGAAGCGGTCTCTACAAATCAACTGATGGCGGCGATACGTGGAATGAACTGACGCGCAATCAGGGACTCCCGAAAGGCGTGATAGGCAATATCGGCGTGACCGTTTCGCCCGCAAACCCTGAGCGCGTGTGGGCGATCATCGAAGCCGAAGACGGCGGCGTGTTTCGCTCAGACGACGCGGGCAAGACATGGACGAAGACGAACGAACAACGCACCCTTCGCCAGCGCGCGTGGTATTACACGCGAATCTATGCCGACCCGAAAAACGCGGAGAGCGTTTACGTGCTGAACGTGGATATGTACAGATCGAATGACGGAGGGCGCACGTTCAATTCAATAGACAGCATTCATCACGGAGATTGCCACGACCTGTGGATTGCGCCGAACGATCCGAATCGCATGATCTTAGGCGACGACGGCGGCGGGGAAGTGTCGCTCAACGGCGGCAAGACATGGACTGACGAAGATCAACCGACCGCGCAGTTTTATCGCGTCGCGCTCGACAACGATTTCCCTTATAACATCTACGGCGCACAGCAGGACAACTCGACCGTTAGAATTCCGAGCCGCACTACAGACTTCGCAATTGATCAAACGCACTGGTACGACGTTGGCGGCGGCGAGTCGGGCTGGATTGCGCCAAGCCCTAAAGATTCAAACATCGTCTATGCCGGTTCTTATGGAGGCTTGATTACTCGCACAGATCATCGCACGGGACAGCAACGCAACGTCAGCCCCTGGCCCGACAATCCTATGGGATATGGCGCGGCGGATTTGAAATACAGATTCCAGTGGAACTTTCCGATTCTCTTTTCACCGCACGACCCAAACACTCTTTACGCAGGCGGAAACGTTCTCTTCAAATCAACCAGCGAAGGCCAAGCGTGGCAGATCATAAGCGGCGACCTGACGCGCAATGACAAATCAAAGCAAGGCCCGTCGGGCGGGCCTATCACAAAAGACAACACAAGCATCGAGTATTACGGCACGATCTTTACCGCGATGGAATCGCCCGTCGAGAAAGGCGTGATATGGGTCGGCTCAGATGACGGACTGGTTCACGTCACGCGCGATGATGGAAAGAACTGGCAGAACGTCACGCCCAAAGGCATGCCCGAATGGATTCAGATAAACTCGATTGACGTTTCTTCGATTCAGCCGGGTACGGCCTACGTCGCCGCAACAATGTATAAATGGGACGACAACAAACCGTACCTCTACAAGACGAGCGACTACGGCAAGACATGGAAGAAGATCACCAGCGGCATTCCCGACACGGCTTTCACTCGCGTGATTCGAGAAGACCCGAACCGTCGCGGCCTGCTTTACGCGGGAACGGAAACAGGAATGTACGTTTCCTTTGACGACGGCGATAACTGGCAATCGCTTCAACTCAATCTGCCTGTTGTGCCGATCACCGATCTGGCCGTTCACAAACGCGAGCGCGATTTAGTCGTAGCCACGCAGGGCCGTTCGTTCTGGGTGTTGGATGATATGACACTGCTTCATCAGATGGCCGATGTCGCGAAGGCAGATGCTTTTTTGTTCAAGCCCGAAGATGCGTACAAAATGCCGGGCGGCGGCTTCCAGCTTCCGGCTGATGCGACCGTTGGGCAGAACCCGCCCGCAGGCGCTGTGATTCATTATTATTTGAAGAGCAAGCCGACTACCGATTTGACGATTGAGATACTTGACTCAGCGGGCAAATCGATCAGGAAGCTCACGGCAAAAGCTCCAACACCGCAGGCTGGCGGCGGGCAGGAAGATGCTGGCGGCAGAGGCCAGCCGCGCCCCGCTACGGAAGCCGGAATCAATCGCTTCGTCTGGGATTTTCGTTACGCAGACGCCACACGGTTTCCGGGGATGATTCTTTGGGGAGGCGAGACGCGCGGGCCGCGCGCCGTGCCGGGCGCTTATCAAGTGAAGCTCACGGTCGGCGGCAACACGATGACGCAGAGTTTCGAGGTGAAAAAAGACCCTCGCATCGAGACTGCGCAGGCAGACTTCGCAAAGCAGTTTGATCTGCTGATAAAGATTCGAGACAAGCTGACTGAAACTCACGATGCGATAATCAAAATCCGCGACCTGCGCAAGCAGATTGACGACGTAACCAGTCGCATGAAAGATCAGCAAGCGATAACGGATGCGGCAAAGTCTCTTAAAGCAAACCTGACTGCGATTGAGGAAACTCTGTATCAGACGAAGAACCAGAGCAGTCAAGACCCGTTGAATTACCCCATCCGTTTGAACAACAAGCTCGCGGCGCTTGCAGGCGTAGTCGCCGCTTCGGATGCGGCTCCGACCGATCAATCTTTTGTGATCTACGAAGAGCTTGTCGCAAAGATCAACGAGCAGTTGCGGAAGCTAGATCAAGTCATAAAGACGGAGCTTCCGGCATTCAACAAGCTGGTGCGGGATCAGAACATCCCCGCCATCATTGTGAAGCCGTAGTCACAGAACATGGCTGCGCGCCATGTCGTATTGCATCACGGAGGTAGTGAAAATGTATTGTTCATCTTGCGGCGCGGCAGTGCCTGCGGGCTCAACCTACTGCAATCGTTGTGGAACAGATTTGAAGCCGAAACAATCCGGCTCGACGAAGCTGTCGGAAACAATGCCCGAATCTCTCATCTGGGCTATCGCAGCGGTTACAATCGTTGGTCTCGGCGTTGTTATCGGCATGATGGCTGTGATGAAAGAAGTGCTTCACTTCGAGACTCCACTGATCGTCGCCTTCACGCTTCTGAGCTTTTTGACTTTTATTGGAGTTGACGCCGTCTTCATCTCGGTGTTGCTGCGTTCGAGGGTAGGCGCTAGAGAATTATTTGAGAAGAACTTCTCCACGAAAGGACTTGATGAACGAAATGTGCGCTCGCTGCCTGAGCCCGGAATAACCGTCACGGAACATACTACGCGCACGTTAGATCATGTAGAGAGTGATCGCAAAACGGGCTGAAGAAAATCGGTGCTCATAGTGACTGCCAGCCTTATCTCGTTGTGTGATGTTTATGTTTAGGCGCTCGGTAGTGTTTCAGCCATAGACGCGAGCGGAACAATCACGCGAAAGCGCGTACCCTGATTATCTCTGACCGGACTTATGAGTTCAACCACTCCGCCCATCTCGACCGTGCGGCGCTGCACTATCGCAAGCCCCAATCCTGTGCCGCGCGACTTGGTTGAATAAAACGGCTCGAATACTTTTTGCTGTGTCTGGGCGGGTATCCCCGGCCCTGTGTCTGTGACGGTCAAAACCAGTCGCGCGTTTGAATCATTCTCTTCTGAAAGAGCGCGATTTCGTTTGCTCTGAAGTTCAACTGGCTCGATGCTCGCTTCAATCATCACCTCGCCGCGCTCTGTGGCTTGAACCGCGTTGATGACCAGATTGCTAAACGCTTCGCGTAAAGCCCCCGCCTGCGTGCCCGTCAGCATCACATCGCTGATGCTTGCGACCTTCACATCAACGCCGCGCTCTTTCGCTTCGTTGCCGATCAATGTGATGGTTGAATCCACAAGCTCGCGGAGCGCAACCGGGCGAGTCTCTGCGCGGCTCGGGCGGCTGAAAGCAAGAAGCTGCGAGACTGTGCGATTCAAGCGATCAATCTCGCTCACGATCAATTCGAGGTCGCGGTCGTAATCCTTCAACGCCTCTTCTTCACGCATAACCTGCGCGATGGACTTTATCGCAGACAACGGGTTCTTGACTTCGTGAGCGACCTGCGCGGCCATCTGCCCAAGCGTAGCGAGGCGCTCGCGTGTGGCAAGCTCGCGCTCAAGCTGCACCTTCTCTTCAACAAGCCGACAGCCTTCTACTTCAATCGCTACCTGACCCGCGAGCACATCCAGTATCGAACGCTTCTCGCTTGTCAGCGCGCGCGCGTCGGCTGCGATTATCATCAAGCCAGTGATTTCGCCTTCGCGCTTGAGCGCGTAAGCCATGCTCGCGCTTATTTGTTCAAGGTCTTCGTCCGCTTCGATCATGTCGGTTTCCCACTCGGTCATCTTTTCTGCGAGCCGTCGCTCAGGGCTTTCGGCAGCAGTCGAATCGAGAGTCAGTATCCGCACGCTTGACAGTTCAAGCCCGCGCCTTATGGTCTCTTCCGTGTAGCGCACCAGCGCCGATAGTTCGCCGAAGCCTTCAGCGCCCGAAGAGACTTGCCGCACAACATCGCGATAGACGCCTATTTCGCTCGTGAACAGACTATGCACCGCCCTGTCAATCACGCGCACGAGCGGGCTTGCCAGCGCGACCATCGCCAGTATCAATATCACTTCGACCACGCCCGGCGTGATCTCGAATCGCTCAACCAGATATTGATCGAGCCGTCTGACGCCGTAGGTGTAGACAGCGATGAAGACCATTGCGAACACCGCATAAACGAGACTGTCTTTGACAGCAACATCCACGAGCTTGTAACGATAGACGTGATAGGCTACGAAGAAGATCGGCAGAAGCGACGAAAGAATGAACGTGATCCAAAAGAAATCATTAGGCCCCGAGCCGAGCACCGCGACGACTACGAACTCGAACGTGCCATTTATAACAAGCAGCACGGCAAGGCGCTTGAAAAATATTCGCTCTCTGAGCGCCGCCGGATCGAGCTTGTTCTTCATCGCCCAGTCGAGCAACGCCGATGACCATAGCACCAGCAAATACCATATCGAATAGGGGATGAGCAGCACTCGAATCTTCAGCATGAAGGGCCGGTAATCGCCCGTGTTGATTTTGTAGATTGCGTAAGGGAGAAACAACAGCGGCACGTAAAGCGCTATGCCTATCAGTCGAATCTGTCGCGGCTTGAGCGTGCGATAGTTGTCGAGCGATGCCCACATAGCGATGTGCGCGTGAAGCAAAGCGGCAGGAAGCAGCGCCACGCCTGTCATCGCAAGCGTGTCCCATGCTCTGAGAATTCCCGTAAGCCTGTCTCTCGTCAGCAACAACTCGTGCAGAGTGATGAAGAGATTTCCAAGAAACCACACGCCCAGACACAGGTTGAGAACTGTGATTAATCGCACAGGCTGCGACTGTATCTGTCGCGTGCCAAGACGACGGCTCCAGATCAGCCACGCGATGTAAAGGTGCAACATCGCGCCCGTTGCGAACCCTACGAGCTTTAGTATTTGAATCGGAGACATAAAAGACACGACACCGCAGGCTCTGTCGTCAGGTCTGTGACGGTACGGCAAGCGGGTCGTCGCGCAAACCGACCCGCTCGCTACTGCTCGAAAGTATCAGGTTCAGCGATCAAATCGCGCTGCGTCGCGGCTTGCGTAAGCGGCAACGGCGTTGTCTGCAACAGCGGTGGACTTCAGCAGGTTGATGACTTCGCCAACTCGATGAGCAGGAATAGCACAGGTCATCTCGTTATTCGACATCCCTGTGCGAACGCGGCTCAACATGCAGCCGACGCTGACGGCCACAGCGGCTTGCTCTTTCGCCATCGGAATGATGTGGCACTGCGGCTTGCCTTCGAATCGCAGGTCGGGCACTGCGTCGGAAAGAATCATCGCCTGTTTGGCATTGATGCGCAGAAAGACGACATCGGGTTCGACGGTCGTTTCTGCCAGCGGCCCGTACGTGATGAAGTTCGGTCGCTCTTTAACGACTGGAATCTGCGGGACGACATCCATCGTCACCCATCCGGTTTCGAGCAGGGCGGCAACGTCGCTGTTGGTTGCGACTTCTTCGAGCGTCTTCAGTCCGTGCGTGAGGCTTCCGACCGAGCAGTTGCCGTGATCTTCGGGCGTAGTAGTGAATGTTTTGTTTGCCGCTTCTATCCAAAACACGCAGCCTGCCGGAACTTTGCCTGTGCGCCCATCAGGCATGGGCTCAGGCACAGTGGCGTCAAAGGCCGTTACGTTTGTCGGCGCGTCTTTCGAGAACGTAATCGCAAGCGGCGGCGATTGCAGGTTCAACAGTGATTTAAGCTCTGAGGCTAATGTATTCCAGTCCTGTGTTGTCATCAATCTCCCTTTCCTTTCCAAACATGAATTTCAATTCATCACCACGCGATTGCATACCGGCCACGTCGCGGGTCTGCGCCTGCTTCGATCACGCCCGAATCCGGTCTGAGCATAATCACAGTCGGCGCGGACGGATTGCTCCACGCCGCGCCTGTCTCGACTTTGTGGCCGCGCGACGCGAGCGCAGTGGCGATGTCTTTACCGATTCGGTCTTCTAAATTTAACACGCCCGGATTGAAGCGATGATCGTCGAACGAGCTTACAAAATGCAGCGTTTGAAAGCGCGGAGCCTCGACCGCTTCCTGCACGTTCATTCCGTATTCGATGATGTTCATCAAGACTTGAACGAGCGATTGATCCTGATTGTCGCCACCCGGCGTTGAAAGAATCAGGAACGGCCTGCCGTCTTTCATCACAAGCGTGGGCGATAGGGTAACTCTTGGGCGCTTGCCCGGTTCGATCACATTCGGGTGTCCGGCTTCGAGCAGAAAAGATTGCATTCGCTGACCCAACAACACGCCCGTGTCGCCCGCGACCACTGCAGGCAACCATGCGCCTGAAGGAGTCGCGCTAAACACGTTGCCGTCTTTGTCAATCACGTTCACGCAGGTCGTATCGTTTGCGCGCTCTGCTTCGGGCACGCGCGATTCGCCTGTGAGGGGTGGCTCGCTCACGCCGTCATTTCCGGCTTTGAGATTGAACGGGCCGCCCGGTCGTTGTTCAAACGATGCGTGCGCTCCGTCAATCAACGAGCGGCGGATGGTTGCATAGTCTTTAGACAGCAACTCTTTTGCAGGGACTTTTACAAAGTCGGGGTCGCCGTAATAACGATCCCGGTCTGCGAAGGCGAGCTTCATCGCTTCGGTCAGCGTGTGAATGTAATCAGCCGAGTTGTGCTTCATGGCGAGCAGGTCATAGCCTTCGAGCAGGTTCAGCATCTCAAGCATCACAGGCCCCTGCGCCCAGAAACCTGTCTTGTAGATTTCGTATCCGCGATAAGTGGTTCGGGTCGGTTCTTCCACTTTTGCATGAAAAGCTGCGAAATCATTTGCTCGAAGCAGACCGCCGTTGGCTTCCGTGAATTTAGAGATGCGTTTTGCGATTGGCCCTTTGTAAAAGTAATCGCGCGCGGCCTGCAGCGCTTCGTGTCGTCCGCGCGATGCATTGCTGCGTTCCGCCTTAACGATCTCGCGCAGCGTGCGCGCAAGATCAGTTTGCGCGAACATCTCGCCTACGCGCGGCACGCGGCCTTGCGGCAGAAAAACTTTCATGCTCGTGGGCCAGGGCTCAAGTATCTTGCGAGTTCTTTCCAGATAGCTCACGCGCAGTTCATCAATCGGAAACCCATCGGCCAGTTCAATAGCAGGCTGCATGACTTCGGCCAGCGTCTTTGTGCCGAAGCGATCAAGCGCGGTGATTGCCGCATCTAGCACGCCGGGCACTGTCGCGGGCAGTATGCCAGATGAAGGAATCGTCCCCGGAAGCGCGCCGCCGTAAGAGATCGAAACATATTCAGGCGAGCCGCGATAAACAGGCCCGGTGGCCTGATCCTTTTTCTTAGCTTGCTCAAGGAAGAACTCGCGCGTTGCAAGGCGCGGAGCGATGCCCTGACCGTTGATGACTACGGGCGCGCCGTTTGCGGTCTTGATAATGATTGGCACTTCGCCGCCGAACGAGAAGTGCGAAAACTCAATCACGGACGCGGCGAGCATTGCGGCACAGCCCGCATCAACGGCGTTGCCGCCTTGTTGAAGCAGTCTCATTCCGGCTTCCGCCGAAAGCGGATGGCCTGCTGCGACTGCGCCTCGTTTGCCGCGCACAACGGGGCGAAACGTGTCGGCTTCGGGCACGATTGTTGAGAGTAAAAAGATGACTGTTATGACAACAAGGCAAATCAGTCCGGGCTGTGTTCTCATAAAATCCTCCTTGTGCAGCGCTGTGTGTTACGGCAAGTTTCCGCCTTTGACGTTAGGTTGTCAACGCAATGGAAATCGGCTTTTCGCTTGTTCGCTCTTTTACTCAAAAGCTATAATGTCGCTAACTGAGCAAGAGCGCCCCAACTTCAAATGAGGTTTTCGATGATGAAACGTGTACTGTTTTTGGCGCTTACCGTCGGCATAGCCACAGCAACCATCACTATGTTTCAAAGAAGCGAAAGCGCGTCATCAGACAGTGCAGATGTGAATAAGATTCCGTTGAAACTCCCGCTCGTCAATCCACGCATCACCGTTACAAAGAGCAAACGCCAACTCGCTCTTTACTCCGACGAAAAACTGGTGCGCCTTTACACAGTCGGGCTTGGGTTCAGCCCGAAAGACGACAAGGCGCGACAGGGCGACGGCTGCACACCGGAAGGCAGCTTTTATGTTTGCGTCAAGAATCCGCAGAGCAGTTTTTATCTCTCGCTCGGTTTGAGCTATCCGAACAAAGAACACGCTGAGCGCGGACTGCGCGACGGCATCATCACCCGCGCGCAATACAACAGGATAATGAGCGCGCTTCAAAGGCGCGAGCGCCCGCCCTGGGACACGCCGCTCGGCGGCGAGATTTTTATTCACGGAAACGGCTCGCAAAGCGATTGGACATGGGGATGCGTCGCGCTCGACAACGACGACATGAAAGAACTGTACGACGCCATTCCGAAAGGCACGAACGTAGTAATAGAACCGTAAAGGAGAAAAGATGGCATATCCATTCACGAACCTTGTGTTCGAGGGCGGCGGCGTGAAAGGCGTAGCATACGGCGGAGTTTTAGAAGTGCTCGACCAGCAGGGAATACTGAATCAGATACAGAACGTTGCGGGCACTTCGGCAGGAGCTATAATTGCGACGATGGTTGCGCTCGGCTACAGCGCCAGTTACATCAAAGATAAGATGCTCAACCTGGATTTCAAAACATTCAAGGATGGAAATATTATCAGCGACTTCGAGAGATTTATCACTCAATACGGCTGGTACAAAGGACAAGTCTTTCTTGAATTCATGCAGGGCGAGGTGGAGGGCGCGCTCGGCAGCAAGGACGCGACATTCACGGACCTGAATAATAAACGCCTCGAAGAGGGTGATAAATACAGAGAGCTTTTTGTCGTCGGCACCAACTTGTCCGAGCGAACGGACAGAGTCTTTTCTTACGCTACGACGCCCGACATAGCTATAGCCGATGCCGTGCGCATCTCGATGTCGTATCCTCTGTTTTTCGCTTCTCGCAAGTTGGATGGAGATGTCTACGTAGACGGCGGAGTGCTGCGCAATTACCCTCTCAACATATTCGATGAGCTGACGGAGGACGCGGCAAATCCGGGCGTTCGCCTGAGAATACCAAATCCTAATACATTAGGATTCAGTCTCGGTAAGAATATGCTGCAGGCGCACCCGATAACAGACCTCGACCAGTACGCCGGGAATCTGTTTGAATCGATACTTGCAGTGCAGGATGTCGCGCTGATGGACAACGCGGACGATGTCAAGCGCACAGTCTTTATAAACACGCTGGGAATCCAGACGACCGACTTCGACATCACTATGCAGCAGAAGGAAGACTTGGCGAAGAAGGGCCACGAAGCGACCGCCAATTACCTGCGCGACAATTATCCCGGCGAACCAGCGCAAGTAGAATTGACATAAATGGAATTCACAAAGATTTAATCCTGGCTTTACGAAAGCTTAAAGTGCGGTTGATAAACTTCATCCCTTTTTGATATGACTGGTTTATCTGAAGGAGAACGGAATGGCAACTTTGAGACAGCACGCGCTTGAAGCCTGGACGCAGGAGCAGGAAAAGCGCAAACAAAACGAGCGAAAAAAGCGAAAGAGAAAAGCAAAAAAAATCGAAGAAGACATCGATGATTTGCTTCCGAAAGAGTTGAGCGATTACCAGTTCGAGCGCAACCTTGAAGCTCGGGAATTCAATGTTATCGTGAGCATGACTGATGCGGACGGGACTCTGAGCTTT
>DATEKX010000772.1:0-5779 GCA_035277165.1 Blastocatellia bacterium
AAGTGCCAAAGCGCATTAACATTCTGACTCGCGCCGATTTCAGCGGAAAGAAAGATGCTGAGACCGAATTTGCCAAACTGCTTGATGCCATTCATGGTAAGCGCAGGCTACCTGACCCGAAATCCAAATCTCAAGAACCAGCAGAGATGTCAAGCCGAGACGAAAATCCGAATCACGTGCAGGTTAATGCTTCAATCCCTCGTCCTCCTGAAGTTGGCTTCGTTGCCCGCAGAGATAGAAAAGGCGCTGACATCGTGGCACAACTCAAAGGAGAACTCGCACCACATAAGAATCAACTGGTTGCGCTGTGGGGCGACGGCGGCGTTGGTAAAACGACGATCGCGGCTGAGGTGGTGCGGGAAGTGGCAAAAGTTGTTGCCATCCACGTCTTGTGGATCAGAATGGACGGTCGCCATGACTTTACGCTGTCAACGTTGCTCGACGAGATAGCCACACAGTTAGGCAACCCTGAAATTCGCAAGCTGGCGATTGAGCCGAAAAAGGAAGCGATACGCGAGTTGATACGCGAATCTAAGATGCCTGCACTCGTCGTTCTGGATAACTTTGAAACCATATCTCCCGCGGAACAAAAACAGTGCGTGGAATGGGTGAACAATCAAGCGCCTTGCCCCGCGCTCATCACGACGCGCACGCGAGTAGACGGCGTGCGCAACATCCCGGTTAAAGCAATGCTGGAGTCGGAGGCAAATGAGTTCCTCGACCGAATGATCGAACAGGTCTATGACCCCGACGCTTTCGAACGGCTGGATAGAAACCATATTATCGAGGCTGCTGGCGCGAACCCGCTCGTGATGCAATGGATCATCGCGCAGATTGACCAGGCGCAGCTTCCGAGCGATGTGCTGAAGGATTTAGCGCGCGGCGAAGGCGATGCGGCAGAGCGAATCTTTGATCGTTCGTTCAATCTGCCGCAGGTTGGAAGCGACGGACGTGACACGCTGCTCGCGCTTTCGTTGTTCGCGCCGAGCGCATCGCCTAATGCTCTGGCAGCGGTAGCAGGATTTGGCAAGGATTCCAGGCGGGTGAGGGAGGCGATTAGAAGTCTTGGCGTTTTGTCTTTGGTCAAGACTACGAGAGAAGAGCGATGGATTATTGAGGGACTGACGCGCGACCTGGCAAAAGCCCGGTTGATGAAGGATGAACGCGCTGATGATTTCAGCAGCCGCTTCGTGACTTATTTTCTACAATACGCTCAATTATATTCAAAAACCACGAAAGAGCACCTCGACGCGCTTGAGTTGGAAAAAGACAACGTGTTAAGCGCGATGGACGTAGCATTTGCAATTCAGGACTGGGAAAGTGTGATGCAGATTATGTATGGGATCGGGCATATGCCGGACGGCTTTCTCAGTTTACGCGGGCACTGGGATGAAGCCATAAGGATGGGCGCGCAGGCATCTGAGGCGGCGCTGAAAATAAAAGACGAAAAACGCGAGGCAGTCTTTATTGGAAATGCGGCTATCATCCGGCAGAATCGAGGTGAATATGAGCAAGCGGACATTTTGCTTCAACAAGCCATCGAAATATTTAAACGGATTGAAAGCAAATCAAATATCGCGGCTGCGTTACATCAGTTGGGAATGATTGCTCAAGCACAAGGCGACATAGACAAGGCGCAACGGCTTTACAATGAGAGCCTCGAAATTGAAAAGGAACTTGGTAATCAGGGCGGCATTGCCAGTACGTTTCATGAATTGGGAAGGCTCGCGCAGTCGCAAGGTGAGATAGAGAAAGCGCAGCATTTCTATAGCGAGAGCCTGGAAATCAATAAGAAACTCGATGACCAGAGCGGCATCGCACAAACATTGCACCAGTTGGGAATGCTTGCCCAATCACAAGGCCGTATAGGCAAGGCGTATCAGCTTTACAACGAAAGCCTTGAGATTGAGAAGAGACTTGGCAATCAGAACGGCATTGCTCAAACATTGCACCAGTTGGGTATGGTAGCCCAGGAGCAGGGCAAGACGGATGAGGCGCATCTGCTTTATAAAGATAGCCTCAAAATCAGTAAGAGGCTCGGCGATCAGAACGGCATTGCCCTTACCATCTGGCGGTTAGGTCTATTTGAAGAGGGAGAAAACAACTATGAGGAAGCTGCGCGGTTGCTTCGTGAAGCTTTGAGTATCTTTGAAAAGCTCAAATCGCCTGATGCGGAAGGTGCGCGAGAGTCGCTCGAAAGAGTAGAGGGCAAATTGAAGTGACTTCATCGAACCGCGCTTGACACCACAGCCTGCAAAGCTTATAAGCCTTAGCCATACTCACTCTTTCAACTTAGCTTCTAATCGGAGGATTTATGAACGGCTATGCACGCGCAAAAATCACGCTGCTCGCTCTTGCTTTTATCGCGCTCTCGACTCAACTCGCTTTAGGCAACGGGTTCACGCTTGAGCAAATCCTGAGTTCGCCTTTTCCCGCTGACCTCATCGCTTCAAAACAAGGCGACAAGGTCGCCTGGGTCTTCGACATTCAAGGCAAGCGCAATATCTGGCTCGCAGAAGCGCCCGCTTTCAAAGCGCGTCAACTGACCAGCTATGGCAAAGACGACGGGCAGGAAATCACCGAGCCAGTCTTTTCTCCCGACGGCAACTGGATTGCCTATACTCGCGGAGGCCCTCCGAACTCCGATAAAGATATTCCTAATCCGACGAGCGACCCGGCTGGCGTTAAACAGGAAATTTGGATAGTCAACACGCGCACTGCCGCTACCGTAAAAATGGGCGAAGGCGACGCTCCCTTGTTTTCACCTCGCAGCGACCGAGTCCTATTTAACAGCGAAGATCATCTGTGGTCTGCCACCATACCGACCATCCCGCAGAAACCAGTCAGCGCGAAAAAGATGTTCGAAATTCGCGGAGAAGTTAACTCTCCTGCGTGGTCGCCTGACGGTTCGCTGCTCGCCTTCGTTTCGTCGCGCGGCGATCACGCTTTCATTGGCATCTATGACGCAAAGCTTGCGCGCATTCGCTTCCTTGAGCCGTCCGTAGATCGAGACATCGAGCCGCGTTGGTCGCCCGATGGAAAACGCATTGCCTTCATTCGCCTCTTCAACGTCGCAGACACTTTCTCGGCAGACAAAGAGCGCGTGCTGCCGTGGGCCATCCGCGTCGTTGATGTTGCGAGCGGCAAAGGAACTCAAATCTGGAAATCGGGCGAGACAGAGATGGATTCGTTCTCGCGCCTGCCGCTCGGCGACAGCATATTGCAATGGGCGGCTGATGACCGGATCGTGTTCGCATCTGAACAGGACGGCTGGGCGCATCTTTATTCTGTCCCGGCAAAAGGCGGCGCGGCTACGGCGCTCACGCCGGGCAATTACGAAGTGGAAAACGTCGCGTGGTCTCCTGATCGTTCGTTCGTCGTCGTCTCGTCGAACGCGGGCGACATCAATCATCGCCACCTGTGGCGCGTTGACATCGCGGGCGGCGCGCCTGAACAACTGACCGAAGGCGACAGCATCGAAATGTATCCAGCCATAATCAATGGCGGAAAGCATATCGCCTTTTTGCACGCGACAGCCGTCGCTCCATTTCTCCCCTACATCGTGCCTATCAATGGGCGAGGCACGAAAGGGCTGACTCCGCCGTCGCTTATGGCGAGCTTTCCTTCGCAACTCATCGAGCCGGAATCCGTGACTTTCAAAGCCTCAGATGGGATGACTGTTCACGGGCAGTTGTTCAAAGCTAAGGGTGTGACGGGCCGCGCGCCCGCCGTCATCTTTCTGCATGGCGGCCCCGTTCGCCAGATGCTTCCTGTATGGCACTACGGTTATTATTATCACAACGCTTATGCGTTCAATCAGTACCTTGCCAGTCGCGGCTACACGGTGCTTTCGGTCAACTATCGAAGCGGCATAGGCTACGGACGAGCTTTCCGTGAAGCAAAACATCGCGGGCCGCGCGGCGCTTCCGAATATCAGGATGTTGTGGCGGGCGGCAAATATCTGCGCTCCAGGAATGATGTTGACGATAAACGCATCGGTTTATGGGGCGGGTCATACGGCGGCTACCTGACTGCGATGGGACTGGCGCGCGATTCGGATATGTTCGCAGCAGGTGTTGATCTGCACGGCGTTCATGATTGGAGCCGTCGAGTTGGCGCAGCCCCGTGGGCGACTGGCGATCTGGTCAAACTTGGGCGCGAGTCTTCGCCTCTGTCATCAGTTGAAAAGTGGAAATCGCCTGTGTTGCTCATTCACGGAGATGACGACCGCAACGTCGCTTTCAATCAAACCGTCGAACTGGTGCGCAAACTGCGCGAGCGCAACGTGAAGTTTGAAGAACTGGTTTTCCCCGACGATGTACATGACTTTTTGCGCCACGAAAACTGGCTGCGCGCGTACGCGGCTTCGATAGATTTTTTTGATCGTCACCTGAAATGATAAGCGGCCACGAATTGCACGAATAAATACGAATGAATATCTTCGTGGTAATTCGTAAACATTCGTGCAATTCGTGGCTTACACATCGCCCGTTCGCAATTGTTCCGCGAGATATTCAGAGGCTCGCCACGCAAGAGCTATGATCGTCAGCGTGACGTTCTTTTCTGAGATAGAAACGAACGAACTGCCATCCATCACAAAAAGATTTTTGACATCGTGCGCCTGACAAAAACGATTCAGCACCGATGCTCGCGGGTCGTTGCCCATTCGAGCCGTGCCGACTTCATGAGTCGAATCGCCGGGCGGGGGAGGTCGTGACTCGCGATTGAATGGAGCGAGTTCGCACCCCGCTGCGCGAAAAATCTCTTCCGCGCTGTCATACATTTCTGCGGCCATCTTCAAATCATTATCACGCCACTTAGCGTTGAATCGCAGTTGCGGAATGCCATAACGATCTTTAAGACCGTTGGGATCAATCTCGCAGTAATTCTTGAAATCCGCGAGACATTCACCAAAGCCTGCCACCGAAATCATCGCGGGATTCTGTTCGCGCACTTGTTGCTTGAACGCAGAGCCAAAGCCCGCAATGCCGCGCGCGTAGCCGGGAAACATGCGCGAGCCGCTCGAAGGTTGAAATTGCCAGCCGCGCAAGATAGAAGTTTTGCGCCCGCCTTTGATGTTTGTGTGGCGCGGAATGTAGATGTGCCCGCCGCCCGCGCCATCGTCATTCATCACGCGCGCGCCCTTCAATCGCGGCAGGTAACCGCTGACGAAACCTGATTTGATGTTGTCCATCAGGTAATGACCCAACGCGCCTGAAGTGTTCGCAAGCCCCGCCGGATATTCACGCGATTTCGAGTTGAGCAATATGCGCGTCGATTCCATAGCCCCTGCGCCGAGCACGATTGTTTTGCCATAAACTTCATGTTCTTGCCGAGTCTTCGTGTCGATGTAAGCGATGCCGCGCGCTCGTTTCGTTTTCGGATCGAGCAGCACGCGATGCGCTGCGGCATGTGTGCGGAGCGTGAAATTTCGTTTGCCGATCAGCTTTGGAATGATTGAATCGAGCGTAGAAAAACGAGACGAAGTTTCGCAGCCGCGACCGCACTCGCCGCAGTAATGACAGGCCGCGCGCCCTTCGTGATTGCGCGTCAGCACTGCCGCGCGCATTGGAATCGCCGCAATGCCGATCTTTTCACATCCGCGCTTCAACATCACTTCGCCGCAACGCATAGCGGGCGGCGGCATAAAATTGCCGTCCGGCAAAACGTCGAGTCCTTCGCGCGTGCCGTAGACTCCCATAAGCGCTTCGGCGCGGTCATAGTAAGGCGCGAGGTCATTGTATGAAATCGGCCAGTCATCGCCATAACCGTCTTGCAT
>DATEKX010000773.1:0-4143 GCA_035277165.1 Blastocatellia bacterium
TGAATGATCGAGCAGGCTCGACATCGTTATATTCAACATCGTCAAAGCCCTTATCGGCGCTACCTGCCTGTTTGCTATCTTGCGCCTGAGAAAATACCAGAAGCCCGATAAGGAAAACCGCCGCACAGAAGGCCCTCGCCAAGTTTTTCATGCTTTTCTCCTTGACACTCAAACCTCATAAGCAATCTCTGAAGTCAGTAACACGGAACAATGGTTCAGCGGATGGCTTGAGTTTATATTAAGTGCTGATAAAAGCAAAGCACTCCGCAGATGGGTTTGCAGGGTTAAGAAATCAGTTTTTGGAGGCTTCGCACTTCATCGAACAAAATTTCGGCTAAAACTTCAAAACTATTTGGCAATATTTCTTGCGCGCTGCATGAGGGCGTGCTAAATTTCATTGTCTAAGAGTTTACTTAGACCGGGAGCAGACTGAACAGGCGCGAGGCGGTAGTATATTTGACAAGCACCGGCGTCTTGGATGGGTAGGGGGCGTCGGCTTAAATTAACAAAACCTTACACCTATCGAGGCTTATCCGCCGCTTCGACTCACCGCTAAAATCGTCGTTCTCCCTTTTCGAATCTCTTGCTCTGCTGGGTAGCGGTTTAGTAATGAACAGGTGGCAACCATTTCAAACAGCCTTTCATTAAACCATTAGATTATTTTGAGAGGCTCTCTGGGGTTCAAGGTATTTGGGCAGATGCAAGATGAGTCGGTGAAAATTTCGATCTTTGAAGCTGCGATGCGGTTGCACGAATCGCTCGATCCGGGCGAAGTAGTAGCCCGCGTGCTTGAGGTTCTTCCGCGCCTCGTCGAGGCGGAATCCTGGGCCGTATTCCTGAAATCGGAACAGGCAGACCACCTTGAACTGGTTCGCGCTATAAACGCGACGGCTGTGCCGGTCGGCCCGTTCGTCCGAATGGACGCAGTCTCTATCCCTGTGGTTCGCGCCGTCAGCGAACAGCGAACGATCTTTGCAGGGTGCAGCCAGTCTGCGGATCAATCAGCGGGCGACGACGAGTTTGCGACGCTTTGCGTGCCGCTGCTTGCAGGCCCTCGTTTGATAGGGGCCGTGCAGGCTACGCGCCGGATTGATGCGACCGCTCAGGCGTTCACCGAAGAGGATGCGCGCACCATTGAGTTGATAGGCGGGTCGCTGGCAAAAGCGCTGGCAAACGCGATTGATTATCACAACGCGACGCGCCAGACGTTGATTGACGATCTGACTCGGCTCTACAACGTGCGCTATCTCTACCAGACGCTCGATAACGAAATCCGCCGCGCGCGTCGTTACGGCTCGTCTGTGTCTGTGGTCTTTATGGACCTGGACGGTTTCAAGATGGTCAATGACGCTTACGGTCATCGCGCGGGCAGCGTCACTCTTACGGAAGTGGCCGAAGTGATAACGATGTCTGTGCGCGAATCGGATTTCGTAGCGCGATACGGCGGCGATGAATTCGTGCTGATGCTGCCTGAAACGCCTGCCCGCAGCGCGCTTCAGATGGCTGAACGAGTTCGCACTCACATAGCTTCGCACCGTTTCACGGGAGGCGTGAGCGCAGACATATATCTGACGGCGAGCTTTGGGGTTGCCAGCTTCCCTGAGCACGCCACCGAAGCTGAAAAGTTGATCGAACTGGCCGATGCGGCAATGTATGAAGCCAAGCAGCGAAAGAAGAATAATGTTCGGCTCGCCGCGTCATGATCGGAAAAATCTAGGCGCGCCATACCCGCTCCTACAGCCGGGCGCAGCCTGTGGATAGTTTTGGAGAAAAAAGCGATATAGTTTAATGATGAGAAATCTGTTTAATCCGTTTTCAAGCGACCTTGCCATTGATCTGGGAACAGCAAACACTCTAGTGTACGCCAAAGGACGCGGCATCGTTGTCAGCGAGCCTTCCATAGTTGCAATCAACAAGGTAACCAATAAAGTCGAAGCTGTCGGCAAAGAGGCTAAAGAGATGCTCGGTCGTACGCCGGGCAACATCATAGCCATTCGACCGATGAAGGACGGCGTGATCGCCGATTTTGAAGTGACTGAAAAGATGCTCCAGCACTTCATACGCAAAGCGCATAATGGCCGCTCGTGGGTAAGCCCGCGCGTAGTCATAGGCGTGCCCGGCGAGATAACACAGGTCGAACGCCGAGCAGTTGAAGACGCTGCCTATCGCGCCAAAGCGTCAAAGGTCTACCTTGTCGCAGAAGCTATGGCGGCAGCAATCGGCGCGGGCCTGCCCATCACAGAGCCTTACGGCAACATGATAGTTGACATCGGCGGCGGCACGACTGACATTGCTGTCATTTCGCTTTCGGGCATCGTCTATTCGCGCGCAGTCCGCGTCGCGGGCAATGAACTGGACGAAGCGATCATCCAGTACATCAAGCGCAAATACAATCTGCTGATAGGCGAGCGCACGGCTGAATCAATCAAGATAGAGCTTGGCTCGGCCTGGCCTGTCGAAGAGCCTATTCAGATGGAGATCAAAGGGCGCAACCTGATCGAGGGTGTGCCGCGAACGATCACCATCACGGACGAAGAAGTGCGCGAAGCGCTGGCCGATCCTATCTCGACGATTGTAAACGCAGTTCGCGTTGCGCTCGAACGCACGCCGCCTGAGCTTTCGGCAGACATAGCCGAGCGCGGCATAGTGCTGACGGGCGGAGGCGCGCTGCTGAAAGGCATAGACAAGCGATTGATGCACGAGACGGGCGTGCCTGTCTCGCTGGCAGAGAATCCGCTCTCGTCGGTCGCGCTCGGTACCGGAAAGATGCTGGCCGATTTCGACCTGCTGAGCCGCGTGAGCTGGGAAAACACCATGCTCCATCACAGCCTGTGAAGATGGGGTCGGGTGTCAGGGGCCGGTATGCGCACAAATTCTTCCCCGACTCCTGGCTCCTGACCCCTGATCCCTGTTTATGAGTGCAAATACCGCGCAACAGAAAGCGCCCTGGATATTAGCAGTCCTGCTGCTCTCGCAGATAATGCTGATGTCCTACAACGCCAAGCGCCCTGACAGCGAACAATCCTTACTGCGCACCTGGATAATGACTCCTTTGTCGGCTGTCGGAAAGGTGGCTAATGGCGTGCTCTCTTCCATCACAGGCACCATAGCCAGCTACACGGACTTGCGCGGCGCTCGCGCTGAAAATCTACAGCTTCGCGAGGAAAACGAGCAGTTAAGAGGCGACCTTAATCGTGCGGTCGAACGTGCTGCAGAACTGGATTTGCTGCGCAAACAGCTTGCTCTGCCTTCACATCCGCAGTACCGCCAACTGGCCGGGAACGTGCTCGGGCGAGACGCAAGCAACTGGTTTCGCCGATTGACGATTGATTTAGGCTCGCTCGACGGCGTTAAGCTCAATATGCCTGTCGCCACTGCGGGAGGCATAGTAGGGCGCATCATATCCGTAGGCCCGAACTTCTCGATGGTGCAGGTCATAACGGACAAACAGGCTGGCGTTGGCGCGATGCTGCAAAACTCGCGCGCGCCCGGACAACTGCGCGGGCTTGACAATACGCGATGCGAACTTAAAAACATCTCGACCAGCGAGGATGTGCAAGAAGGCGAGGCCGTTGTGACGACAGGGCTTGATCGCATTTATCCCAAGGGAATGTTGATCGGCACCGTCGAGCGAATAGAGAGCGACCCGAATGCGCCATTCAACAAGATAATCGTCAAGCCTGCCGCGCCGGTTGATCGCATTGAACACGTTTTAGTGCTTCTGGTCGAGCAGAAAGATTTGAAGTTTGAAGAAGACATCGCAGATAAACGCAAGTGAGCACGGATAATTTCAGATCTGAATACATCATCTGTGACGCGAGGTAGCTTAAAAGAGTGCAGACCGTCAAAATCGCCCTGACCATTCTAGTCGCGCTCCTGCTACAGATGCTGCTCTCGAATTATCTGGGATTCTTCAAGTATGTTGACCTCGCCCTTGTGATGACGGTCTATTTCGGTCTGCAGCGCGCGCTGTTGCTGGGCATGCTGGCGGGGCTTGTGTTGGGGATCGGGGGCGACGCGGTCACATCCGAGATAGTCGGAGTAGGCGGATTCTCGAAGACGTTGATAGGTTACCTGGCGGCGTTGACGAGCGTGAAATTGTCTATGGAGAATCCGCTCGCGCGTCTTGCGGCTGTGGCCGTC
>DATEKX010000774.1:0-7449 GCA_035277165.1 Blastocatellia bacterium
AAGAGCCTTCCACTTCCGAGAGAGTTGATTTGAGAATGCTGCTCCAGAATTTTCGCTGCTCGTCGCGGAACAGATATTTCAGCGAATAGTTGTGCGTTTTGAAATGCTTATCCATGAGGCGGATCATTTCCGGCAAATCGCTGTTTGCAAAAGCCGATTTTATTTCCTTATGCATCTGGTTGAAGGCCGCATCGTCGAAGAATTCCCTGACGCCTCCGAGCAGGTTGTGGTCGCCCAGATGCAACACCGCAAAGGTCACTGTGCTTTCTGACGACGTGACGTTTGAGCGGAGATGCGCTTTGCCTATGGCGAGTTTTTGACGTCCGGCTTCATCTCTGTCGTACATCTCTCTGGTTGCTTTGTAAGCATAGATCGTCACCGTTTCGGGGTAATCCTCGAACAGCGACGATACGGCGTAATGCGCTCCGACTCTGAGCAGATCAACCATCATGGGCTTGACCAGATTTCGATAAATTCCTGCGCCCGTCGCATATTCTCGAACATTGCTCGGCGCACGCTCAAGCATTTCGACGAAAGAAGATTCAAGCGAAATGCCTGTCGTCTGCTCTGCAAGCTGGATGGCGCGCCCTGCATAAGCGAGCACTTGCACAGTTTCGATTCCTGAAATTTCGTCAAAGAACCACCCGCAGCTTGTGAACATCAGCATGGCGTGACGCTGCATTTCAAGAAGACGGAATATGCGCACTTCGTCTTCGCGCGACAGTTCGTGCAGAGCGTATCTGGAAAAGAATGCCGCGACGTTTTCAAGCCCGCGATCAAGAATGATGTTCAGATAATCGTCTCTGGCTTGCCACGGGTCTTTCAACACTTGCGAGATTGCTTTCTCGTAGGCTTGCGCCAACTCGTCGCGCAGCCAGTCGAGCGCAGCGCGCAGCGGAGCGCGCCAGCCTTGCGTCCAGCCCGCGCGCCCCGTGTTGCACCCGCAGTCGTTTCTCCAACGTTCGACGCCGTGCGCGCAACTCCACGAGGTGTTCTCGATTATTTCGACTTCGTGCGTAGGCGGAAATTTTTCGAGGTGCTCGCCGTACACTGTAAGCTGCGCCAGATCGTTCGATTCGATGTGATGCAGGCAGTAAGAAAGCGCCATCTCGCCGAAGCGATGATGATGTCCGTATGTTTCTCCGTCCGTCGCTATGTGAACGATCTGAGGCATATCTCGATCTGCGACGAACGTGTTGAGCAATCGGGAAGCGAATGTCTCGCCGCTTGAAAGCAGTCCGCCAAAAGCGATGTCCTGCGAAATAGGGCCGTCGTAGAAAAATAAATTAATCGTCCTTCCCGAAGGCAGGCGACAAAGATAAGCCATCCTCGGGTCAACGCGCGAGCCTGAAACATCTTTCCATCGCTTTCCGATTGTGCGGACTCGCCCGGCCTGGCGCGGAGCGAGAATCGTAAAGAGGATTTCCTGCTCGGCCAGCGCCTCCAGCGTTTCCATGTCAACGGCAGTTTCAGCGAGCCACATCCCTTCGGGCCTTCTGCCAAAGCGGTGCTCGAAATCCGTTATCCCCCAGATCACCTGCGTGCGTTTGTCGCGCGCACTGGCAAGCGGCATGATCATGTGATTATAGACTTGAGCGATTGCCGAGCCGTGACCGGAAAAATTCTTTCGGCTCTCGCGGTCTGCTTCAACTATCGCATCGTGAACATCGGGCACATGCCTTTGCATCCATGACAGCAAGGTCGGGCCAAAGTTGAAACTGATCTTCGAGTAGTTGTTGACTATGCCGACGATTGTTTTGTCAGAGCCGAGTATGCGAGAAGCCGCATTCGGAGCGTAGCATTCAGCCGTGATTCTTTCGTTCCAGTCATGATAAGGATAAGCGGAATCCTGTAACTCGACCTCTTCGAGCCAGGGATTCTCGCGCGGCGGTTGATAAAAGTGGCCGTGAATGCAAACGTAACGATTCATTCAATCTCTCCATACGACATTAAGCCACGAATTGCACGAATGACAACGAATAAACACGAATAAAATCCTTCGCGAACATTCGTCATAATTCGTGCAATTCGTGGCTCTTGCTTCTGACCGCAACGCCACTGCCCGGCATATATTCTTCGCCGTAGCGAATGACGGACTGGCCTTCGACGATAACGTGATGAATGCCGACGGGGTACTGCCTGGAATCTTCAAAGGTCGCGCGGTCAATTACTGTCTGCGGGTCGAATGCGACCAGATTCGCTTTCATGCCGTCGCGGATTGCGCCATAGCCTTCAAGCTGAAAAGTCTCTGCCGCAAGCATACTCATTTTGCGCACGGCTTCGGAGATCGAGATTAGATTTTGCTCGCGCGCGTAGCGACCGAGTATGCGCGGGTAAGTTCCATATGCTCGCGGGTGCGGTTTGCCGCCCAACAACCCATCTGTGCAGATGTTCACGTATGGCTCACTGAGGATTTTTCGCACGACATCTTCGGACTGGCTGAACGAGATCATTCCTACGCCCATTCGCTCTTCGGCCAAAAGATCGAACGCGAACTCGACGGCTTGTTCTTCGCTCACTTCGGCAGCTTGCGCTTGAATGGCGGCAGCTTCTGCGAGATTCTTTCCGACATAGTTCGCGCTTCGGCCTGACCCGATGTCAGAGATGATGATTCCTTCCGGCCCGGACCATTTCCAGAAGTTGTCCCAACTGGAACGCGAACGGTCCAGCATGGCATCGCGCATTCGCCCTCGCTCGTCTTCGCTCACCAGCCGCGCAAGCGTCGTTTCGACTCCGCCCGCGTGCGCCCACGGCGGCAGTATCGCGCCGAGCATGGTCGAGCCTGCGACATAAGGATACTGGTCAGCCGTAAGCCGCAAGCCTTCGCGTTGCGCGGTGTGAATCATCTCAAGCACAGCGTCTATCTTCGGCCAGTTCTCGCGCCCCGCCGATTTGAAGTGCGATATGTGAACGCGCGCGCCCGACTCTTTGCCTATTTCAATCATCTCGGAAACAGCGTCTTCGAGATAATCGCTTTCGCTTCGCATATGGGCTACGAAGATGCCGTCGAACTCTCGGACTGCGCGAGCCAGTGTGATCAACTCTGCCGTGTCCGCGAAACAACATGGCGGATAGATCAGGCCGGTCGAGATGCCGAGCGCGCCTTCGCGCATTGATTGCCTGATAAGTTCCTGCATCGCGGACAATTCTTCGCGTGTGGCAAGACGGTCTTCCATTCCCATCGCGTGAAGCCGCACAGCGCCGTGCGGGATCAGGTAAGAGCAATCTATCGAAGGCCGCGCTCGTTCGATTGACTGGAGATACTGGCCGACAGTTTGCCAATCCCATTCGCGGCCAAGACGCCCGTTCAAGCCTGCGAGCTGCTGCTCGACCTGCGCGCGGTCAGAAGCCCAGACAGGAGCGACAGAGATTCCGTCTTGCCCGAATACTTCGAGCGTTATGCCTTGCCGCACTTTCATTGGCAGCGTCGGTTCAGTCATCACGCGAATGTCGGAATGTGAATGCGTATCAATGAATCCCGGCGCGACAGCCAGCCCTTTGCAATCGAGTTCTTCCATGCCGTTTATCGCGCCCGGCGCATCAATGGCGAGAATGTAATTGCGATAAACGGCTATGTCGCCCAGTACGGGAGGGCGACCCGTGCCGTCATAAATCATCGCGCGTTTCAAGACAAGCTCTGGTCTTTTCATAGCTGTCATAATTACGATTTACTGACGGGCGCGCAGAGTTCGAGATCGTGCCCGTCGGGGTCTGAAAAGTAGATTGATTTGGCAGGCATCCACTGGTGAAACACAGGGCCTTCCACTTTGACGCCGCGCGCTCTGAGCATTTCTGCGGCGCGTTCGATGTCGGCTTCGTCAACCGTGAAGGCGAAATGCTGCAAGGGCCAATCGGTCTTGTCTTCCTGAAGCACGATCATTCCATCTGCGCCTCCCGCTCTCAAAAACAGCCAGTTGCGCTTAGAGTCTCGAATGCCGATTTCCAGATCGAGCACTTCCAGATAAAACGGTTCAGCTTTCGCGAGGTCTTTAACTCGGATAGCAACTTCATAAATTCCACGTATCGGCAGCATTTGTTTCTCCTTCGTTGTGAACTTCAAACCTCATCTTGCCAACAACGGTTTTAATTGTATAATGCCGCAGTCAATTTGCAATCCGTTAAAAGGAAGATGAAAAGATTATGACGACCTCTCGCAATCGCTTGGCCCTTTACCTGCAAGACAAACATCCTTTGCGCGACGCAATCGAATACGTGCGGTATGCCGAATCGAGCGGCTTTGAAGCCGTGTGGCAGGCCGAGTCTCGATTGGTGCGCGACGCGATTGTTCCGATGGCCGCGTTTGCCGCGACGACCGAGCGAATAAAGATAGGCTCAGGCGTGATCAATAACTGGACTCGCAACGCTGCGCTGATCGGAGCAACTTTCTCGACGCTCGATGACCTTGCGCCGGGCCGGATACTTTGCGGGCTCGGCGTGTGGTGGGAGCCGCTTGCGACAAAAGTCGGAGTCAATCGCCGCAAGCCGCTTCAGGCTATGCGCGAAACTGTAGAGGTCGTGCGCCGCCTTCTCGCGATGGAGAAAGTTACGTTCAAGGGCGAGTTCGTTAACGTCGAAGACATAGAGATAGATATAGTGCATGGCGACCGCTCGCCTAAAGGTGTGCCCATCTACGTCGGCGCTACGGGGATGAAAATGATGGAGCTTTCAGGCGAGATAGCCGATGGCGTGTTGTTGAACTATCTTGTTTCGCCCGCCTACAACCATGAAGCGATGGAGCATCTTCGCATCGGCGCAGAGAAAGCGGGCCGCAAACTGGATAACATTGATCGCCCGCAACTGATCGTTTGCTCGCTTGATGAAGACCGCTCGCGTGCGCTCGATAATGCGCGGAAGCTCGTGACTCAGTATCTAGGCCAGCAGCCGCACATCATGAAAGCGAGCGGCGTAAGCTCTGACTTGCTCGACGAAATAAGCCGCGTGCTTACGTGGCCCGCCGAAGAGCATCAAATCCGCGAAGCGATGAAACTGGTGCCTGACGAAGTAGTTCAACTCATCACAGCATCAGGCACGCCCGACGAGTGTCGAGCGAAAGTCCAGCAATACATTGAGGCAGGATGCACCTGCCCTGTGCTTTATCCGTTAGGCGACGACGTGCGCGCGATGATTGATGCCTTCGGAAATTAAGAAATCTGTTACTTGTCGCAAAGCGACTCGTACATATCTGATCTTCTGTCGCGATAAAACTGCCAGTGGATTCGCACTTCTTTGATCTCGTCAAGGTCGAGGTCTGCGACAATCAACTCGTCTTTGTCTGCGCTGCCTTTGGCAAGTATTCTACCGTCGGGGTTGCTGAAATATGACGAGCCGAAAAACTCGCCGATGTTCCACGGCGCTTCCGTGCCTACACGATTGATTGTGCCGACGAAATATCCGTTTGCTACAGCGTGCGCGCGCTGTTCCAACTCCCACAAATAATCGGCGTGGCCTTTGGTCGTGGCTGACGGAATGAAGACTATCTCTGCGCCGTTGAGCCCCAATGCCCGCGCGCCTTCCGGGAAGTGGCGGTCGTAACAGATGTAGACGCCTATGCACGCATACTTCGTCTCGAATGTGGGAAAGCCGAGATTGCCCGGCGTGAAGTAAAACTTTTCCCAAAATCCCGGCAGGCAGTGCGGTATGTGCGTCTTGCGATACTTGCCCAGGTAACGACCGTCGGCGTCAATCACCGCAGCCGTGTTGTAATAAACGCCCGTCATCTCTTCTTCGTAAATCGGAACCACTATAACCATCTTGTGCTGACGAGCGATTTTACACATCAATTGAGTAGTCGGGCCGTCAGGAATGCGCTCGACCAGATTGTACCAGTGCGGGTTTTGTTCGGCGGGGAAGTAAGGGCCATAGAAGAGTTCTTGCAGGCAGAGCATCTGCACGTTTTGCTTTGCCGCGTCTTCGATCATCGCGACGTGTTTATCAATCATGGCCTTCTTGATCTTTTCGATAGGGCTTTCCGCCGATTCGACATTGCCTGCCTGTATCAGCCCGCACCTTACTATTTTCGACATAAACTTGTTCTCCTATGAAGACGATTGTCTGGAAATGCTCACCACTTCATGTAACTTTGAATGAGGGCAACGGCCTCAGGGTCGTCGGGAAATATGACTGGCAAATCTTTCGTGCGCACAGTTCTGCTGCCCACACGTTTGACCGTCACTTTCACAGGGCACCCGCACGCGCTGTAGATGAAAGTTATTTCGCGCTCTGCGCCATCAGGCCAGAGATTAGCCACAGGCACCCCCCCATTCATAAACTTTGATTCGAATATCGAAGGCGGCTTGCCGGTGCCATCCACCGTGTAGGTCTTCCCGGTTCCATCGTCCATGATAATCGTCAGGGTCTTCTGTTTCGGCAGCAGCGTAGTCGGATTAATGCGGCTGCGCCATAACACTTTTCCTGTGCGCTTGAAGATAAGCTCGCCCATACCGGGCTTTTCGCTGCTCACGTGCATGGAAATATGCAGCAGCTTGCCGTCCGGCGTAGGCTCGCCGTAAGCGTCGAGCACGGCAAACGTGCGCCCCTGTCCATCATCCGGTTTATAGCGTCGCTCGATTTGCTTCAACGCCTCTGCGATGCTCGGCGGGCGTCCGCCAAAGTCCAGTTCTTCCGTGACCATCACTGCCGTATTCACCTCCATAGAGAGCGTTTGAGGTTCTTTACCTGCTTCATTCGGCGGCGAGGCGGTTGGTTGAGTCGGCGGCGGGGCCGGAGCGGTATTTGTGTTGACGGCAATGCTCTTTGCAGGCTGCGTATCGCCATCGTTTTTCTTAGATATTAATGTCACAGCCACTACGCTTGCTATAAACGCTACAAGCGCGGCTATCAATACTTCGCGCCTGCGCCAGACAGGTGAACTAGCCTTGTGCGCCTCAGCCTTACGATTAGTTTTTTTGCTCTTTGCCATTAAAAGTGTGACCCGAATCTTCTGAAGTAAAATTTCCTTCGCTTGGTTTCGAAGGCGAAAAAATAGTATCAAACACATTGACGCACGGCAACGAGAGTTGCCGGATTGCGCAATCTATAGTCCGAGATTTATTCTGTCTTCACATGAAAGCAAATCGTCATTTCGTCAATCGCGCGACCATTACCTTTCTGCTGCTTTTTACTATGAGCATATTGACGTTTGCTCAAGCGGCAACCTTTGAACCATCAGCAAAGGAAAACATGACGCCTGTATACCTGAATCACTTTTTTCTCACGCTCGATCCGCAGACTTACAAAGAGATATGGGATTCGCCTTTTCTAAAAGACGAATTTGCCACGTTCGAGCAGCGCACTACGGTCAGGGCTGACATGACCTACACGGGCATCTATTTCTACGGCAGGCGAACCTACTTCGAGTTTTTTGAAGCGGGCACAGCTTCGGGCCGCGCCGAGGGCGCGAGCGGCATAGAAGCGCCCGGCGCAAGCGACCAGTTGAAAGAGCGCCTTGAA
>DATEKX010000775.1:0-2005 GCA_035277165.1 Blastocatellia bacterium
TTTGATTATCGCCCGCAATAGCGATCATCCCTTGAGGCTCGATATAAAGCTGCTCCTGATGCGGCACACGGTATTCGCCTTCGATGATGAAATCAGCGAGGGCGAATCCTTCGTCGACATCGCCGCGCCCGATCAGGAATCGCTTAAACACATTGTCGGGTGGATAAAGAATTTCTGCGGCGGCAAGCGCTTCTTCGATTGTAAGCACAGGTTTCAGTTCTTCATATTCGATGTTGATATGGCGAGCTGCTTCTTCGACCTCTCGTTTGCTTTCGGCTGCGATGAGCAAGATAGGCTCGTCGTAATGGCGAACCTCTTTTTCAACCAGCAACGGCTGATCGTTTTCAATCAGCGCGACGTAATTCGCGCCCGGAATATCTCTGTGATCTGCGACGACGACGCGCGACCAGTCATAATTTGAATCAAACGAGATAGATTTGATGCGCCCACGAGCCGTGCGGCTGCGAATGGTTTTGCCGTAAAGCATTCCATCAACGGAAATATCATCTACGTAGCGCGCCGCGCCCGTGAGCTTTTCATAACCTTCTTTGCGAAAAACGTTTTGACCGACTGCCATAAGAAGCCTCAAAGTTGCGCCCTAGTTTACTCGCCGTTCTTGCAGGTGACAAGCCTGTAAATCGCGACTCATCCATACACCTTGAAAAGCCCGGCTCGTAAGGTTAGAACTGAAATATGAGTTTTAATATCACAGCTTACCTTGAACGAATCAATTATAGCGGCCCGGTTGAGCCGACTGCAGCCACTTTGCGAGAGGTGCACAAAGCACACCTTCTTGCTGCGCCGTTCGAGAATCTGGACATTCATCTCGGGCGAGAGATCGTGCTGGATGAACAAAAGAATTATTCGAAAATAGTCGAACGTCGGCGCGGCGGATTCTGTTACGAATTGAACGGCGCTTTCGCAATGTTGCTCAGGGCGCTCGGCTACGATGTGAAGATGCTGTCGGCGGGAGTCGCAGACCAGAACGGCGAGTTCGGCCCGCCGTTCGATCACATGACGTTGGTTGTAGAGCTTGAACAACGTTGGCTTGCAGATGTCGGTTTCGGCGATTCGTTCCGCGAGCCGCTCCTGCTTGATGAACCAGGCGAGCAGGCGCAGAAGTGGGGCGCATATCGTATTGCGCGCGACGGCGAGCAATTGACGCTCGAACAACGCGCTGGCAATTTATGGAAGCCGCAATACCGGTTTACGCTTCAGCCTTATGGCTTTACCGACTTCGCAGAGATGTGCCGCTATCATCAGACCTCGCCCGATTCGCATTTCACTCAGCGCCGCACATGCTCGCTTGCAACTGTTGACGGGCGAATCACTCTGGCTGATATGCGGCTCATCACAACCAAAGGTATCGAGCGGCAGGAGCGCGAATTGACAGATGAGCAGGAATACACGACTGTACTCCGCGAGCGTTTCGGAATGGAATTATGAGGAACAGCCACGAATTGCACGAATGATAACGAATAGGGACGAATAAGACATGGCTATGCAATTCGTTATTCATTCGCTGTCATTCGTGTCATTCGTGGCTGCATGGTTCAATCGTTCAGATTGCTCGCGCGCTTCTCGAATTACTGCTTGTTCATCGAGCGTCGTCAATCGGCCATCGCGCATAACAACGCGGCCATCAATTATCACAGTCTCGACATCACCGGCTTCGGCGGCGTAGACAATCGTTGAAACCAAGTCAGGGCGCGGCGTTGTGTGAACACGATCAAGATTGATGAGAGCCAGATCCGCCCGCTTGCCTTCTTCTATGCTTCCAATCTCGTCGCCTAATCCTAAAGCTTTCGCGCCGGAAATCGTCGCCATTCGCAGAGCTTGAAGCGCGGGCAGAGCTTCCGGGCCGCACAGCGCTTTCTGAATCAAAGCAGCCGTTCGCATCTCCGTGAACATGTCGAGCCGGTTGTTACATGGCGCGCCGTCTGCTCCGAGCGTGACCAGTATCCCAAGCTTTTGCATATCGGCCACTCGCGCAAGCCCTGACCCA
>DATEKX010000776.1:0-4715 GCA_035277165.1 Blastocatellia bacterium
CACGATCGTTGTTCGCGTGGCGCGCACGCCTTTGATGGTTCCGAACTTTTCTCTCAGCAAGCGCCCGAGCATTTCCGTGTTTGCCGCGCGCACTTTCACAAGGAAGCAATCTTCTCCGGCAACGTGATGCAGTTCGAGCACTTCGGGAAGGTTTGCAAGCGCGCGTGTGACTTTCTCTTCGCCACACATCTCCTCTGTTCGCACAAAGACAAAGGCCAGCAGCCCCAGTCCTACTGATTGCCCGTCGAGTTGAACGCTGTAGCCTTTAATCACTCCGCGCTCTTCCAACTTGCGTATTCGCTCAAGCGTCGCCGATTGCACAAGCCCCACCTGACGCGCTATTTCCGAATTCGGCGTTCTGGAGTTTTTCTGAAGAATGTTCAGTATTTTCTTGTCTATTGCGTTAATCATACTGTTATATCCTGTATTAACGAATATAATTCTTGAAAGTTTCAGGTGTCAAGAAGGCGCAAATGCAGAAAGTTTTAGATGAAATCAGTTAGAGCTTGTCGGAGCAGTGGCGAAAGGCATCTGGCACTCGGCGAAAAGGAGATGTATATTATTTGTGCATTGAGATGGAAGACTGATCGGATTCTGTGCGAGCACTTGACAGTTGAATGTCTAAACAGACCGTGAAAGTCGTTCTCAAATTGCTAAGAATCCCCGTATTTGAAAGGATACTAAAAATGGCTGTTAGATTAGGTGATACTGCGCCAGACTTTTCTGCGGAGACGACAGAAGGCCCGATCAATTTTCACGAATGGATAGGCGACAATTGGGCTGTGTTGTTCTCTCATCCGAAAGATTTCACTCCAGTATGCACGACGGAGCTGGGCGAGGTCGCGCGAATCAAACCCGAATTTGATAAGCGCGGTGTTAAGGTGATCGGCCTTAGCGTTGACCCTGCAGACTCACATTCGAAGTGGGCCGAAGACATCGAAGAGACGCAAGGCACGGCCTTGAACTTTCCTCTTATCGCTGACGGGGACCGCAAGGTGTCCGAGCTTTATGACATGATTCATCCGAACGCAAGCGAAACGTTCACAGTGCGCTCGGTCTATGTAATAGGGCCGGATAAAAAAGTGAAGCTGACGATAACTTATCCCGCGAGCACTGGCCGCAATTTCGACGAGATACTGCGCGTCATTGACTCGCTTCAACTCACCACCAAATACAGCGTGGCGACTCCTGTGAACTGGAAAGAAGGCGACGATTGCATCATCGTTCCTACAGTGACCGACGAGCAAGCAAAAGAAAAATTCCCCGGAGGGTGGAAAACGCTTAAACCCTATTTGCGAATCGTCGAGCAGCCCGGCAAGAAAGCCTCAAGCGCTTAATTCTACGGCGTACTGGTTAACTGCACGCCCGTACCTTTTATCGCGTTAAGCAGCAGCGTAGATGTCGCTTTCCGTAAACGAGAGCGGCATCTACGCATTTCTCTTTACGAATAAGGAATACTGCTCTGTGCAAAAACTCGCTGTCGGCATCGAGCCTGAGATGGTCGTTATCCCCGAAGGCGAATTCCTGATGGGCTGTGAAACTGGCGCGGCGGGTGAGCGCCCTGTTCACTCGGTATGGGTTGATCGCTTTGCCTTTGCTCGCACGGCGATAACCAATCGCCTCTATCAATTCTTTCTCGAAGACACAGAGCGGAGGGCTTCTGTAAGCCTTAGCGACGAACGATTCAATCACCCGGATCAGCCCGTGACGAGCGTGAGCTGGTTCGACGCGACCGATTACTGCGCGTGGCTCGCCGAGCGGACGGGCAAGGCTTATCGCCTGCCGACCGAAGCCGAATGGGAGCGAGCCGCGCGCGGGCTTCTTTGCGGCAAGCTGTACACATGGGGCGACGAGTCACCTAACAGTCAGCCGCGTTATTTTGATCTGTGGCTCGCGGGGCCTGAGCGCGTCGCGGGGCGAACGCCGAACGGCTTTGGGCTTTACGATATTTCAGAGAACGTTCACGAGTGGTGCGCAGACTGGTACGACCAGCATTATTACGAACGTTCGCCCGCGCGCAATCCTCAAGGCCCGGAATCGGGAACGCGACGAGCGTCGCGCGGCGGCTCCTGGCGGCACCAGATCAAGATCACGCGCGTAGCGGCGCGTAGCCGTCTCGCGCCTGAGTTTCGCTACAGCGATTATGGATTTCGACCTGCGATGAGTTTGTGAAAGGAGCATTGAGCCGATGCCTTATGCGGAAAGCGATGGCGTGAAGATTTACTGGGAAGAACATGGAAGCGGCCCACCGTTGTTGCTGATAATGGGACTTGGCTACACGCTTGATATGTGGAACCGCGCGCTGCCCGCGCTTGCCGAGCGTTATCGAACGATTGTTTTCGACAATCGAGGCGTAGGCCGCAGCGATGTTCCTCCCGGCCCTTACTCAATACAGGCGATGGCCGCAGACGCTCGCGCTGTGATGGACGCAGCGGGAATAGATAAGGGGCACGTGTTTGGCGTGTCAATGGGCGGAATGATCGCGCAGGAATTCGCGCTTCAATACCAGGAGCGCGTGAAGTCGCTGGTTTTGGGCTGCACGGCCTGCGGAGGGCCGAAAGCAGTACCGGCAGCGCCCGGAGTCTTTGCGACTCTTATGGCGCGCGCCCAGATGGCCCCCGAAGAAGCAATACGAGCTATGATTCCGTTCATCTACGATGAAGCGACGCCGCGCGAACGAATCGAAGAAGATTTGAATATCAGGCGACAGACTCTTGCCTCGGTCGCGGGTTATATGGCGCAGGTTCAAGCCATACCCGAATGGCAGTCTTACGACAGGCTTTCGCAAATAACTGCTCCGACGCTAGTCATTCACGGCGAATCAGACAAACTCGTGCCGCCTGATAACGGCAAGCTCATAGCAGAGATGATTCCCGAAGCCAAATTCGTGATGCTCGAAAAAGCGAGCCACCTATTTTTTACCGATCAGACGGAAGCATCTACCGAAGCGGTTCTCTCTTTCCTCAATAACCACTTGCTATAAAACAGAAAGGCAAGGTGCTCGTGCGCCTTGCCTTTCTGTTTCTGATTGTGTGATCAGTTTAGAGTTCTGCCGCACAGCCCGGATGCTTGCAGTTGCAAGCAAGCTCTGTCGTGCCGCTCGCCGCCTGACAATAAGGGCTGCAATAGTCGCTGTCATCTGATGCGGTGCAATTACAAATCTCGTGGTCGCATGTTTTTGCGTTTTCGTCTGCCATCGCTCATTTCTCCTATAGAAGATTAAGCGTCCCGTGCTTATTTCATCTTAACAAGTTTCAAGCCGCCGCGCCTCCTCGTAAGGGAATGTGTGATCGGATAAAACCAGAATGGGTCGCGCGCTCGTAACAATTCTGGTACCGGCTAATGTAATAAGGAGATAAACAGATGACGAAAAGATTTGAAGGGAAGGTAGCTCTTGTCACAGGCGCAAGCTCTGGCATCGGTCAGGCTACGGCGCTTGCGTTTGGCAGAGAAGGCGCAAAGGTCGTTGTTGCCGCTCGCCGGGTTCAACAAGGCGAAGAGACTGCCGAAATGATCAGACGCAATGGCGGTGAAGCCACCTTTGTTAAAGCTGACATATCCAGCGCGGCGGAAGTCGAATCGTTGATGCGCGCAACTATCGAAGTTTACGGAAGACTGGACTGCGCTTTGAACAACGCGGGAACTTCGGGCAACCTGATGCCTGCTGTCGATGTGAGCGAGCAGGAGTGGGATTCCGTGATCAACACGAACCTGAAAGGCGCGTGGCTGTGCTTGAGGCATGAGATTGCGCTTATGGTCAAACAAGGGGGCGGCTCGATTGTCAATATGTCTTCCGTGCTGGGACTGGGAGGCACTCCTATCGGCGCATCAGTCTACGTTGCCAGCAAACACGCTCTGATCGGCCTGACCAAAGCGACCGCAGTGGAGTATTCCAAACAGGGCGTGCGAGTCAATGCCGTGTGTCCGGGTTTCATCGAGACTGCTTTGATCGAAGTGGCTACAAACGCTCCCGGAGCCAAAGAGCAATTAATTGCGTTGCATCCGATTGGCCGACTGGGAACACCGGAAGAGGTTGCAGAAGCCGTTATATGGTTATGCTCGGATGCCGCTTCGTTCGTTACAGGCCATTCGATGGTCGTAGATGGCGGATATGTTGCGCAGTAATCGGCTCTGAAAAACTCGATTCACGGCTTGATAATCGCTTCGATTATTTCGACGCGCACGCGAGGCGTTTCGCCATCGCGCGGGAGTTTTTCTATCTGGTCTAAAACATCGAAGCCATCCAACACTCTTCCAAATATCGAATATTTGTTGTCGAGATGAGGAGCCGGGCCAAGCATTATGAAAAATGACGTAGATGCCGAATCCGGGTCGCTGGCCCGCGCCATCGAGAGCACTCCGCGAATGTGCTTCTCTTGAGAGAACTCGCCTTTGAGATTATGCACCCAACGGTCTGCGCTGTGCGCGGCGCTGCCTGCGCGCGTTGCGCCCATGCCTGCTTGAATGACAAAGCCGGGCGCGATACGGTGGATGGCCGTGTGATCGTACCAGCCGGATTCAACCAGCTTTAAAAAATTGCGCACGTGCTCAGGCGCAAGGTCTGGAGCCATCGTCAAGGTTATATCGCCGAGACTCGTGCGAAGCAAAACATCTTTTCGCATCTGATCAACCGAAGCATTCTTAAACGGCTCTTCCTTCTTCAGCTCAATCTTTATGCTCGTGATCTTTACGGGAGTGACGGTTCGCTGCTGGGC
>DATEKX010000777.1:0-6617 GCA_035277165.1 Blastocatellia bacterium
CGGCGGTGGTCGTCGCAAGCTCGGTTTCTTTGATATCGGAAAGCTCGTCGAGCAAAGCAGGCTCGGCCACTTCCTTCACTTCCTGTTGTTCTTCGGCAGGGTGAGCATCGCCGGGCGGCGCTTCGTGTTTGTGAATGCGATTAAGCAACTGGCGATAATAAGTTTCAAGCTTCGGGTTCGTTTTCAGGTCAATGCCCGACTGATGAATGCTGTCAACCGCCTGATCGAACATTTTGCGAGCGATGTCAGGCAATCCTTTGGCTTGAGCTTCCTCACCGCGACGGAAAGCTTCTTCGGCGCGATCAATGATAGATTGGGCGATGTCTGGCGGCGTCAATGTTTGAGGCGGAGTCAATGCTTGAGGCGGTTTCAACTCTTGAGACTGGCCGAACACTTCAATTGGAGTAAGGACTCCAGCGAGCATTAATGACATAAGCAATAAAACAATACTACGACTCGCTTTGCCTGCTAGTCTCATCTTCAGTTTACCCTCTCGATTCGATTTTCTTGATTGCTTTTCGGAAGCTGCGACTCGTTGTGACCTTGATCCAGCGTCTATGTCACCAAGGGGCTCGTAAGTCGCTGCCCTCACCCATTCCGCTCAAGCACTCCTGCTGAGTAGGTGGGTTATATCACGCGAAATTCAGTGTAGTCAACAAAAGGCTAGCGCCGCAATAAATTTGAAACATATTGCGCCAGAGCTATTCACCGCAGAGGACGCAGGATGGTTGAGGATATGCTTCGCACAATGCTCATATTGACATTCTATATAAAGAGGTCTATAAACTCATACAGACGTTCTATAGGAGAGCAGGTATGAAGGAAAAGATTGATCTGTTGCAAGGCACGCTCGATCTTCTAGTGCTAAAGGCGCTGGCGTTAGGCCCGCTACATGGACTAGGAGTCTCAACCCGCATTGAACAGATTACGAAGGGGGCTTTTCAGGTCAAGCCCGGTTCTCTCTTCCCTGCACTACGTCGAATGGAGGAGGCGGGCTGGCTTAAATCATCCTGGGGAGAATCGGAGAATAACCGCCGGGCGAAATACTATCGCCTCACCAGAACTGGAAAGCAGCAACTCGAAACCGAAACTGCGGACTGGCAGAAAATTTCGATAGCGATCACAAGTGCCCTTAAAGCTACATAGAGGAGGGCGTCCGTATGCCAATACTGCCTCGTTTATCCAACCTCTGGCGCAATCTATTCCATAAAAATCAGGTAGAGCAGGAGCTTACAGAGGAGGTTCATGCTTATCTGGAGTTGCTGACTGAAGCGAAGATCAAGAAGGGCCTTAGCCCGGCAGAGGCCCGGCGTGCGGCACTGATCGAAATGGGAGGCGTAGAGCAGGTAAAAGAAAGCGTGCGGGAGGTGAGAATGGGACATTTTCTGGAAACGATATGGCAAGACATGCGCTATGGCGCTCGAATGCTGACAAAGAAGCCCAGCTTCACAATTATTGCGGTCACAACATTGGCGCTCGGCATTGGCGCGAATACTGCGATCTTTAGTGTCATCAATGCGTTGATCCTGAGTCCTCCGTCAATCGCTGAGCCTGAGCGCATGGCGGCGATTTGGAGGACTACAAAGGAAAAGCGTATCGAAGGTTATGTCTCTTATCTCGAATTGCAAGACTGGCAGGCGCAGAATCAGAGCTTTGAAGCGATAGCGGGTTATAAACCTAACGGTTTCACGCTACTCAATGAAGGGCAGGCCGAGCGCATTCAAGGAATGCGTGTCACTGCAAACTTCCTGTCGCTGCTAAAAGTCAATTTGCTTCGAGGCCGCGATTTTCAGTTCGAAGAAGAGAAGCGCGGCGCTCAACCCGTAGTCATTATCAGCCACCAGTACTGGCAAAATAGATTGGGCGGGGACGAAGCCGCGCTGGGTCAGCAGCTCCCTTTGAATGGAAGGTCGTTTACCGTCATTGGAATTCTGCCATCAACATTCGAGTTTCCTCTGGTTGACAAACAGACCGAATTCCTGACGACTATCGCAGGAGAGGGAGGAAACCTTAGCGAACGTGGCGCGCAGGTTCTTTTGACAATTGGCCGCCTGAAGCAAGGCGTAACCTTCACACAAGCGCAAGCCGAAATGACTGCGGTTGCCGAGAATCTGGAGCAGCAATATCCGCAATATAATCGCGGCACGACCGCTTACCTGGTGAGCGTAGATGAGCAGATTGTTGGCCGCGACATACGTCAAGCCTTGTGGTTGCTGCTGGGGGCTGTGGCATTCCTGCTGTTGATCGCCTGCACAAACATGACGAATCTGCTGTTGGTGCGGGCGAGTAGTCGGCAGAAAGAACTTGCCCTGCGCGCCGCACTGGGCGCTGGAACATGGCGTGTCGCTCGTCATTTGTTAACCGAGAGTCTTCTGCTTTCATTGCTCTCGGGCCTCGTAGGATTGCTTATTGCGCTGTGGGGGATGGGCGCGATCAGGTATTACGGCGCGAATCAACTGCCACGGCTGGATGAAGTTCAAATCAACGGGCGTGTTCTTGCATTTACTTTCGCAACGTCCGTGTTGACCGCAGTGCTGTTCAGCCTGATTCCTATTTTCAAAGCATCTCGCCCTGACATTAACGAAGTTTTGAAAGCAGGAACGAAAAACGCTACGAGTACCGGGACGTTGCGTTTATGGCGTGACTCGCTGGTCGTTGCGGAAGTAGTGATGGGTCTGGTTCTGCTAATAGGCGCGGGCTTGATGATTCGCAGCTTTGGGCGGCTGGTGAATGTAGACCCCGGCTTCGATCCAAAGAATGTTTTGACGGGCCAGGTTAGTTTGACGCGGGCGGTCTACGAAGATACCAAAGAGCAAGTCCGCTACATTAATCAAACGCTTGAAAGGCTTCAAGCTCTGCCCGGTGTCGAGAGCGCCGCCTTCGTCGCGCCTATGCCTTTCAGCGGCGGCAACGTGGGCAGCGATTTCAGAATTGAAGGCCATCCCAAACCCGAACCCGGTCAAGAGCCGGTGGCTAGTGTGCGCAGCGTCACTTCGCAGTACTTTCAGGCGATCAGGATTCCTTTACTTAAAGGCCGATACTTCACCGAAGAAGATAAGCGCGGAGGCGTTGGCGCTGTCATCATCAATGAAACGCTGGCGGGGAGGTACTTCCCGAATGAAGACCCGATTGGGAAACACATCTCGAACATTGGCGCGAATCAGAATGATGGCGACCCGGAGCAATGGGAGATCGTAGGCATTATCGGCGATGTGCATCACTCCAGTCTTATCAAGCCAGCGACTCCAGAGCTATATTTGCCTTATCAACAGAACAGTTGGAGCTGGGGCAATTTTTTCGTTCGCACTACAAATGATCCCACGCCTCTAACCAGAAGTTTTACAGACGAAATCAGGTCGGGCGACAAAACCGTGCCCATAATAAAGGTGCAGCTACTGACGCAAGCCATCTCTAACACCGTAGCGCAGGCGAGGTTCTACACATTACTTTTTGCCCTATTTGGAATCATCGGCCTGATTCTGACTCTCACAGGTATTTACGGTGTTATTTCTTACACTGTATCTCAGCGAACGCAGGAGATCGGCATTCGGATGGCGCTTGGCGCGCAAGCCGGAGATGTGCTGAAGATGCTAGTTGGACATGGGATGGTATTGACAGCAATTGGCATCGCAATAGGTATCGCGATGGCCGGAGCGCTCACGCGATTGATGTCCAATCTGCTGTTTGGAGTGAGCGCAACTGATCCGCTGACGTTTGCCGTTATCGTGTTGTTATTGGCGCTCGTTGCGTTGCTGGCCTGCTGGATTCCAGCGCGGCGAGCAACGAAAGTTGATCCGGTGATCGCATTGCGATACGAGTAAACAAATCAAACGAGAGCAACTTTCAGCACCTGGCGAACGGACTCGGCAAAGACGAAGGTGATCTCTTTAAGTAGTTCTTTAGGGACTTCTTCGAGATCGCGGCGATTCTGCTGCGGCAGGACTATCGTATCTACGCGAGCGCGCCGCGCGGCCAGCACCTTTTCTTTAATCCCTCCGACGGGCAACACGTTTCCTCGCAGAGTTATTTCGCCGGTCATCGCAACGGACCGCTTCACTGCCCTTCCGGCAAGCGCAGATACCATCGCCGTCGCAAGCGTCACGCCCGCAGACGGGCCGTCTTTCGGTATTGCTCCTTCGGGAACGTGAACGTGTACGTCAACCTTGCTGAACTTTTCAGGATCAATGCCTAGCTCATCGGCCCGCGCCTTGGCCCACGAAAACGCGGCCTGCGCGGACTCTTTCATCACATCGCCCAATTGCCCCGTCAAAAGCAACGCCCCCTTACCTGATGTAAGCAGAGCTTCGATGAAAAGCACGTCTCCGCCCGCAGGAGTCCACGCAAGGCCGGTCGCTACGCCTACCTGATCTTTCTTCAAAATTTCATCGGCGTAAACGTGCGGTATGCCTAAGAACTCCTGAAGCCTGTTATGCGTCACGCGCACGACCTGCGCGTCGCCTTCGGCAACACGGCGCGCGACCTTGCGGCAGACAGTAGCTATCTCGCGCTCGAATTGACGCAAGCCCGATTCATGCGTGTATTGAAGGATGATTGCTTTGAGCGCAGAGCGACTGAGCGCGATGTTGCGCGGCGTTATGCCGTGAGCGTCTAACTGCTTGGGGATTATATGGCGACGCGCTATCTCGACTTTCTCTTCTTCCGTGTAACCTGCAAGTCGAATGACCTCCATTCTATCGCGCAACGCAGGCTGAACCGTGTCCAGCACGTTGGCCGTCGTCATGAACATCACATTTGATAGATCGAACGGCACGCCCAGATAGTTATCGCGAAACGAAAAGTTCTGTTCGGGATCTAAAACTTCCAACAGCGCAGACGATGGGTCGCCGCGAAAGTCAGCGCCGACCTTGTCGATCTCGTCGAGCATTATCAAAGGGTTGTTGGTGCCTGCCTGCTGAATCGCCTGGACGATGCGACCGGGCATCGCTCCGATGTAAGTGCGGCGATGGCCGCGAATTTCGGCTTCGTCGTGCAGGCCGCCTAAGCTCAATCGCTGAAACTTGCGATTGAGCGCGCGAGCGATGGAACGCCCCAGCGAAGTTTTTCCGACGCCGGGCGGCCCTACGAGACAAAGTATCTGGCCTTTCACTTTCTCTTTCAGTTTGCGGACGGCGAGCGTTTCGACGATGCGCTCTTTGACTTTTTCGAGTCCGTAGTGATCTTCATCAAGTATCGTCTGCGCGCGTTTCAAATCGAGGTTCTCTTCTGAAGCTTTCGACCAGGGCAGCCCAACCATTACATCGAGATAATTCCTCAACGTCGCGGCTTCCGCAGCGTCCGGGTGCATTCGCTCAAGCTTTTTGATCTGGCGATCAACTTCCTCTTCGACGGCTTCGGGCATGCCTGCCAGCAACATCTTGTCGCGATACATCTGTATCTCTTCGGCAAGTTCGTTGCCTTCGCCAAGTTCCGTCTGTATGGCCTTGAGTTGCTGGCGCAGATAGAACTCGCGCTGCGTGCGATCAATCTCGCCTTTGGCTTGAGTGTTGATCTCCTGCTGCACAAGCAAGACGTTTATTTCGCGCGCGAGTAATTCGTTGACCCGGCGCAAACGGTCTGCAGGGTTGAGCTTTTCAAGCACGCTCTGCGCATCTACGACTTTCAATTCGAGATTCGACGCGGCGACATCAGCCAGACGGCCTGAGTCTTCGAGGTTGGCGACGATGGCCATGACTTCTGAGGAAATGTTTTTGCCGAGCGTTATTGCGCGTTCGAGCGATGCGCGCACGTTGCGGATCAACGCTTCAAGCTCTAACTCTTCCGCGTCAGGCTCGCTGTCTGCGAGTGGTTCGATGTGGGCTACGAGATGAGGCAGGCTTTCGTCGTAGCGAGTCACGCGCGCGCGCGACAGCCCCTGAACCAGTATGCGAATGCGGCCATCGGGCATCTTTAACATTCGCATGATGGCGGCGGCAGTGCCGTAGTTGTAGAGGTCTGGTCCGCCAGGCTCCTCTTTTTCCAGATCGCGCTGCGCCACGAGCATAATCATTCGATTCTCTGAAAGCGCCTGATCGACGGCGCGAATCGAACGCTCGCGCTGAACAAAGAGCGGGACGATCATATAGGGGAAGATAACAATATCCCTGAGCGGCAAAACGGGCATTGAGTCAGGCAATTTCACCTGCTCGTCTGTTTGATCTATTTGTACTTCTTCTGTTTCTAACAGTGATGACATAGTTGAGTATTATCCTTTGCGCCCGGACTTAAGATTGTAAGTGGCGGCTTACGGTGTGACAAGTCAGTGGCCACGAATTGCGCGAATGTTTACGAATGTTCACGAATAAAGTGCAGAGCATTCGTGTTAATTCGTATTAATTCGTGCAATTCGTGGCCGCTTCGGTTTTAGTTTTTATTTCGCGCTGCCTTTGCGAACCAGTGATTTCAATTCGCTCATAAACTCGGTAACGTCTTTGAAATCGAGGTAGACCGATGCAAAGCGGACGTAAGCTACTTTGTCCAGTTCTTTCAATCGGCGCATGATGACTTCGCCGATCTTTTCAGTCGAACGCTCGCGCTCGCGCGATTCTTGAACGTATTTCTCGACCTGATTGACCAGCGCTTCGATTTTCGTCATTTGAATGGGACGCTTCTCGCAGGCT
>DATEKX010000778.1:0-2351 GCA_035277165.1 Blastocatellia bacterium
TCACTCCGCGCGGCAAAGCGGCTTCGCGTTTCGACGCAGGCGGAGCGGCAGATTTCACAAGCTGCAATTCGTTGCGCTTCGTTTTGAATCTCAACGAGCCGACCAGAATCGTGAAGGTATCGCCGCTGATTGATTCGACCATGCCTTCGCGGTCAAGCGATTTGATCTTCACTTGATCGCGCTCATTTATTTCAATCGTCTCTTCCGCAAACGCGCTGACACTCGGCTTGGCTGATTCGCGCTCGATGCTCGATGCGTCGTTAGAGCGCGTTATGGTTGCCGCGCTCGCAGCCTGCTTGTGCAGCTTCACTCCCGCCGAGCGGCGTAACTCTGCCGCGCGAGACTCTGCCTCTTTTTTCAGGCGCGCAGCCGCGACGCGATCTTTGACTGTGCTGAGCAAACGAGCGCTCTCGTCATTGAACTCGCGGACTACTTGAGCAAGCTGGCTCTCGAATTGTTTGCTGCGCTCAGTTTCCCGCTGCGCAAATTCCAGGTCGAGCTTTGCGAATTTCTCGGCTGTTGCCTGCCGCTCTTCTTCCAGAGCCGCGCGCGCACTCTCCTGCTCGTCAACGAGCGATTTAAGCTTCTTCAAATAATTGCTGGCCTGCGTGTGCGCAGGGTCGAGCAACGCGATTGCTTCGTTGATTACTTCTGCCGGGACGTTCATCCGCTTTGCGATTTCAATTCCCGAAGACGCGCCCGCAACACCGACCAGCAGGCGATAAGTCGGCCTGAGCGTTCGTTCGTCGAATTCGACCGAAGCATTCAGCACGCCTTCGGCCTCGGAAGCCCATGTCTTGAGCGGGTTATAATGCGTCGTCGCGATAGAAGTCGCGCCCGCGCGTCGAAAGAAATCAACCACAGCGACGCCGAGCGCAGCGCCTTCGTCGGGGTCTGTGCCCGTTCCCACTTCGTCTATCAATATCAGCGCGGGCGGCGCGATCATTGCGGCCATCTCTGCGATGTTGCGCATGTGCGCCGTGAACGTCGAAAGATTCGCAGCGATTGATTGTTGATCGCCAATGTCGGCAAGCACTTGATCAAAGACAGGCAACACGGCTTCGCTTGCAGGCACGTGCAATCCCATCTGCGCCATCAGCGCGACCAGCCCGACAGTCTTCACAACAACAGTCTTTCCGCCTGCGTTCGGCCCGCTGATGACCATCGTCTGATGCGATTCATCAAGCTCCAGTGAGATCGGAACGATCTTTCCGCCGGATTGCCTGAGCGTGTGTTCAAGCAAAGGATGGCGCGCGTCTTTGAGCGCAAGGCGACGGCTGTTTGTCATCACTGGCCGCGCGCATTTGAATTCTGCCGAGAGCCTGGCTTTCGCCTGAGTGAAATCAATTTCAGAAATCGCATCAACGACCTGAACTATCCCGTCGAGGTTCGAGCGAAGCGTTTCCGAAATTGCAAGAAGTATCTGAGCGATTTCAATCTCTTCCTGTTCGCGCAAACGGACAAGCTCGTTGTTCTGTTCGATGATCGCAAGAGGCTCGACGAACGTTGTCTGCCCGCTCGATGAAAGGCCGTGCATTACGCCGGGAATCTGGCCGCGCGAATCCGTGCGAACCGGTATCACGAACCGGCCATTGCGAATCGTGACTATGTCTTCTTGAATCGCGGACGGCGCGCGTTCGTGCATCAACGATTCCAGATTGCGATAGATTCGCCCGCGTCGCTCGTTTATCTCGCGGCGAATGCGGCGAAGTTCGGGGCTTGCGTTGTCATCAATTTCTCCGTTCGGAAGAATCTTACCGCGTATGGAAGCAAGTATGCGCCGCAGGTCGGGAATGACTGCCGTGATGGCCGCGAGATTTGGATGACGCGCTTTCACTTCCGCATCTGTGAATTGCCCGCGCAAATCCATGCCGACAGCGATCAACGCTTGCAGCGCAATTATTTGATGCGGGTCGAGGCTCGTGCCCGCGACTCGAAGCTCTACAAGCGAGCTTTCCGGGTCAGCAACCTCATTCAATCCGAACGCGCCACCCGTCGTTAAGTAGTTCGAGCATTCCGTTGTCAGATCAAGCTCGTGATTGATTCGTTCAACATCGGCCACGGGCACGAGCGCATGCACACGGCTGCGACCGAGCGGCGTTTGCACGTGCCTTGCGAGCAGGTTGATTAGCGCATCAAGCTCAAGCGTTTTGAAAGTGCGTTCATCCATGACAGTTTTTCGTCCTCATCGTCAAAAGAATAATCTTACGTCGCGCGAATCAACCCGGTCAACGCAGCGAATTTAATGCACAGTTTTTGACAGAGACGCGAACCACTATACGCGAATTGAGAACTGGGGAGGTGAGTTATGTGGGCTGGTACAGCCTCAGACACAAGACTTGTGATTTTTG